>NZ_JAPEHS010000040.1:0-22906 GCF_028823565.1 Psychrobacter sp. A3 | reverse complement strand
TGGAACAATTTTAGCGATCAGCAGTGCCTATTTGCGAATGTTCAACACGCCCTAATCAGACAGAGATTTTTAAGGGGAGCCGCATGAGTGCACAAGCCAAGTTCAATCGTGATGAGGTGATCGAAAAAGCCAAAAACCTCTACTGGGAAAAAGGCTATCACGCCACCTCGATGCGAAACCTACAAGATGTCGTCGATATGCGCCCTGGCAGCATCTATGCCGCGTTTGGCAACAAAGACAGCTTGTTTACAGAAGCCTTAAACCGCTATGCTGAGCAAGGCGCGGCCAATCTTGCCAACTGTATTGCCCAAGAAAAAACCGTGCTCGCAGGCCTACAGCGTTTTATTCGAAGCGTCACCATCTGCAGCAAAGGCGGCGCGCCCAGCGGTATCTGCATGGTGGTCAAAACCATCGGCGAGCTGACACAAAACGATAGTCCAGAATTGCTCACCCACGCGACTAGTATCTTAAAGCAGGTAGAGGCCTCTTTTATCAACACCTTTGAGCGAGCGATCGACCATGGCGAGATCAGCTGCGATCAGGACCCTGCCGAACTGGCACGCTATTTCCAAATCCAGCTCATCGGCTTGCGTACCTATGCACAGGTCAACCCTGATACAGAGGCCATTGAGCGATATATTGATACTATGTTTAGGCATTTTTTATGACATGTTTTTGACAGATTTTTGACATGGCGTTGAACATAACTTTTAACATCACTTAAACGCAAGGCCCATGTGATATCAGCATTTTATTTAACGGCTATTTTTTAATAACTGCTGACAGCGCTCAATCACCGGCGCATCGACCATCTCGCCCGCGACCTTAAATACCGCCTGTCCATGGCGCTCGTACTCTGTCACCACTCGCCGAGCAAACTCAATCTCGGCAGCGGTCGGCATCAGCGTGTGTTGTACCACGGCCACTTGTTTGGGATGGATACAGAGCATCCCTGCCATCCCCATCTGCGACCATAACTGCACGCGCGCGGCCAATCCTTTGGCATCCTGAAAATCAGGATATACGGTATCGATGGGCGGCGCTAACTGATGGATTTTAGAGCTAAGGATAAGCTGATAGCGAATCTGATTGGCGATAATATCTGCCGCCGGCGTTCCTACCTGTACGTTCAAATCATTACACAAATCCAAAAATCCATAGCTAAAAGCACGCAGCCCTGACGCTTTTGCCATCGTATCGACTTGATACAGACCACGCGCATTTTCTATCAGTGCAATGACAGATAGGCGAGTTAAATGATGGACGTATTCAATATCTGTGGCATGTGCCGCCTTGGGCAGTATAACGCCAGCGAGATTGGGCATCTGCTCACAGGCTTTTATGTCTTTGGCAAACTCATCACTGCCTGCTTGACTGATACGCACCCACACGGGCCGATAGTCGGCATGAGCATAATATTCTTGTAACGCCTTGCGCGCTGACGCTTTATCCTCTAGAGCCACGGTATCTTCTAAGTCGATAATGACAGCATCTGCGCCACTGGCAAAGGCTTTGGCCACTCTGTCCATGCGCGTTGCCGGTACAAATAGCCATGTTTTGGCATAGTGGGTGTTTTCGGTATGTGCAGTATCGTCTGTACGTGATGTCATTCCAACCCTCATTAATGTATATTGATACGTATTTTGTCATTATTCCTTCATTCTAACATTGAGTTCAGCGACAATGTAGTTTATGCTTTTGAGACCTTATTTTATCTTATTTGTAGAGAATCAAAATGTTTGAACGCGTCGACTATTATGCGGGTGACCCTATCTTGGGTCTAGTAGATAAATTTGTTGCTGATAGCAACCCAAACAAAGTCAATTTGGGCATCGGCATCTATTATGATGAAGACAGCAAATTGCCAGTACTTGAGTGTGTAAAAACCGCCGAGCAACGAATCGCTGACCCCATCTCGCCCAGACCTTATCTGCCGATGGCAGGATTGCCAGGGCATCGCCTCGCCTGTCAAAATCTACTGTTTGGTCAGGACGCCGCGGTGCTACAAGAAAAACGCGTCGCTACCATTGCCACATTGGGCGGCTCTGGCGCGCTAAAGGTCGGCGCTGAATTTATCCATGAATGGTTTCCTGCCTCCAAGTGCTATGTGAGCGATCCGACGTGGAGCAACCATATTGCCATCTTTGAAGGCTCGGATGTCGAGGTGGGCACCTATCCTTACTACGATACTGCTACCAGCAGCATTAAGTTTGATGAGATGCTAGCGTTCATTGCAAAGTTAAATAAGCACGATGTGGTGCTACTACATCCTTGCTGCCACAACCCAACTGGTATGGACTTGACCCATGCCCAGTGGGATGAGCTATTGGACATCATGAAACAGCATGAGCTAATTGCATTTATGGACATCGCTTATCAAGGCTTTGGGCAAGATATGGACCACGATGCTTATGCTATTCGCAAAGCTGTGGCGCTGGGTTTACCTGTGTTTGTGAGCAACTCATTTTCCAAAAACTTGTCGCTCTATGGTGAGCGCGTGGGCGGCTTATCTGTGGTATGCCCTACAGCAGAAGAGGCCGAGCGCGTCTTTGGTCAGCTCAATTACGCCGTACGCCGTATCTACACCAGCCCGCCATCACACGGTGGCCGCGTGGTCGATATCGTCATGAACGACGAAGCGTTGCACCAGCAGTGGGTCGGCGAGGTTTACGGCATGCGTGACCGCATCAAAGCCATGCGCCTTAAGCTAAAATCCGTACTAGAAGCCAACGTGCCAGAGCGCAATTTTGACTACATCACCAAGCAAAACGGCATGTTTAGCTTCACAGGATTGACCCCCAAGCAAATCGAGCGCTTACAAACAGAGTTTGGGGTTTATATCGTCTCAAACTCACGTATGTGTATAGCAGGCCTAAACGTCAACAACGTCGACTATGTCGCCAATGCCATGGCAGAAGTGCTAAAAGACTGATCGAGCTGAGCGAAGTGCTAAGCCATTTATAAACCGTATAAAAAATAAAAACCGCCTAGAGACTCACCTCTGGGCGGTTTTTTACTTTGCGTACAAGCTGTGCTGTTATGACCAATCACTCATTACTATTTAAGACAAAGCTAAGCAAATGACTAATTATTTTCAACTGGCTATCAGTGACTCAGCAAATAATTAGGCAAGCATACCGCCATCGACGACCACGGTCGCACCCGTGGTATAGCTCGACGCGTCAGACACTAAGTACAACACCGTGCCCGCCATCTCGTCCGGATCGGCCACGCGTCCTAGTGGAATGGCATGTAGCGCCATTTTTAAGACTTTATCATTGGTAGTTAGTGCCGAGGCAAACTTGGTATCGGTCAGACCTGGCAGCAGCGCATTGACGCGAATGTTTAATGGGCCGCATTCTTTGGCAAAGGCTTTAGTCATGCTAATCACCGCCGCCTTGGTGATTGAGTAGATACCTTGCTTATCACCGGCGACCAAGCCATTGACCGAAGCGGTGTTTAAAATCACCCCGCCGCCCTGCTCGCGCATCATCTTACCCGCCGCCGTCGACATAAAGAAATAACCACGAATGTTAACTTCTACCGTCTTATCAAACGCGCCCAGATCGGTATCTAAAATATGACCATAATAAGGGTTTGCCGCGGCATTATTCACTAAGATATCAATACGGCCAAATTCACTCTTGATATGCTCAAAAATTGCCTCAATCTGCGCCATATCACCAACATGACAAGCAAAAGCGCTGGCATTATGACCGTCAGCGATGATGCTATCAGCGACCGCTTGGCACGCATCAATCTTACGGCTAGAGACAATCACATGCGCGCCTCTAGATGCCAATAGACGAGCGATAGACTCTCCAATACCGCGGCTTGCACCCGTCACCAGCGCAACCTTGCCGGTTAAGTCAAATAAATCTTTCATCATTACTCCTTATATTTTGAATTAGCTATTCAGTTTTTTATCAGAAATACTTAATAAGTTATGATCAAAAAACTGCAAACTCATGACAAGGCAGCCGAGCATAGATAGTACAAATAGCACATCGAGCGAGGCTAACGCCGTCATGGTTTAGCAGTTATTTGACTATTAAGCCAACATACCACCATCAAGGGTAAAGGCATGACCATTCATAAAGCTACTTTCATCACTCGCCAGCCAAGCAATCGCACCCGCTACTTCACCAACGTCACCCAATCGGCGCATTGGGCTGGCTTTGATGGTTGCTTGCTGGGCGCGCTCGTCCATGTTTGCCATGGTATTACGCACCATCGGCGTATCGATAAAGCTTGGGCAAACAGCATTAAAACGAATATTGACGCGCGCATACTCGTGAGCGGCAGACTTGGTCAATCCCATCACCCCATGCTTGGCAGCGCTATAGGCGGATAATAGCGGCGCAGAACGCAAACCTGCGATAGATGCCACATTAATCACATGGCCACCGCCATTGGTCGCCATACAAGCAACAGCAGCGCGCATACAATGCCAGACGCCTTTTAGATTAACAGCGATATTACGGTCAAAGTCCTCGTCACTCAACTCATGCATGGGTGCTGGCTGATGGTCAATACCAGCATTATTTATCACCACATCAAGGCCGCCCAATGTTTCCATTGCAAAGGCAAATAACGCGCGTACTTCATCACCACTGGTAACATCGACCTTTTTAAACACGATACTATTGCCCGCGTCTTGCCCTTGCTGAGCAACGCCTGCGCCCATCTCTTCTGCCAAATCACCAATCACCACTTTGGCACCGCGACTTGCCAGCAGTAGCGCGCTAGCTGCACCGATGCCAGACGCACCGCCGGTGATTAAAATACGTTTACCAAAAACGTTACTGGCTACGTCTGATGCAATTCCATTTGTATTTAACGTCATATTTTATTCCTTTAAAATTGTATTAGTTTATCTGGTACAAGTTCCTACAAAATGATACTACTCACCTCTTATTGATTAAAACCACTCGGCTTGCATATCCGTGCATACTGCATTGTCGTTATTTAACAGCTCGATATCGCGGTTGATTAAGGGCAATTCCCAATCGATAAAGTATTTGGCCGCTTGTATCTTGCCATGATAGAAATTCTGCTGCTCAACATCTTGCGTCGTACTTAGTAGTTGCTCAGCTTTGCTCGCTTGGCGAATCCAAATCCAGCTCACCACAATAGTCGCAAATACATTCATCAATGCTTGTGCATTACCAGTTAAGGTAATGGCTTTTTCTGTTTGTAGGATTTTGCTTAAATGCACGAGCACTTCATGTAAATGACCCATATAAGGCATGAGCTTACCGGCAAGTTTGGCGGTTTCTGGTGTACGAATACTTTCTAAGTCTTGAGTGATTTCACGTTTTAAAATTTGAATACCCAGACCACCTTTTTGCCATAATTTACGAAATGACAAATCTAACGCCTGCACACCATTTGTGCCTTCATGAATGGGATTGAGACGATTATCTCGCCAAAACTGCTCGGCTTGATATTCACGCGTATAACCTGCACCGCCCAATACTTGAATGCCTAGATCATTGGCTTTGGGACCATACTCTGACGGCCATGCTTTGAGCACTGGTGTGAGTAAATCTAGTAATTCTGATAGCTCAGCTTGCTTGGTGGCGTCTTCACAGGTATTGATACGGTCAATGAGATTGGAGCCATATAGACAGAGTGAAATACCGCCCTCACTATAGGCTTTTTGCGCAAGCAGCATACGTTTGACGTCACCGTGATTAATAATTGCCGTTGCTGCATCTTCAGGTTTATCATTCGGTGCAATTCTACCCTGCACTCTGTCTTTGGCATAATCGAGTGAGTACTGATAACCGCGATAACCAATCATCGCCGCGCCAAAACCAACTGCAATACGCGCTTCGTTCATCATCTTAAACATATAACGCAGGCCAAAATGCTCATCCCCAATCAGATAGCCGTGACACTCGCCGGCATCGCCAAAGCTCAATGCCGTCGAGGTCGCGCCGCGATAGCCAAGCTTATGAATCAGTCCAGTCAAATGCACGTCATTACGCTCGCCGACTGACAAATCGTCATTTAGACGGTATTTTGGTACGGCAAATAGCGAGATACCTTTGACGCCACCAGGACCGCCCGGCACTTTTGCTAAAACCAGATGTACGATGTTGTCAGACAGTTCGTGATCGCCCGCTGAGATATAAATCTTGCTGCCTTTGATACGATAGCTGCCGTCGTTTTGCTTCACGGCAGTGGTTTTGATATCAGCAAGTGACGAGCCAGCATGCGGCTCTGTCAGTGCCATAGTGCCGGTAAACTCGCCCGTTAGCATACGCGGCATAAAGGCATTTTTAATCTCATCACTGGCGAAATGAGAAATGACATTAATCGCCGCCGTGGTCAAAAATGGATAAGCCGTGGTCGATGGATTGGCTACCATAAAATAGCCTGCTACTGCGGTCATGACGGTTTCGGGCAGTTGCATGCCACCATCGTCAAAGCTATAACGTCCGGCGATAAAGCCCGACTCACGAAAGGCATCAAAGGCGACTTTGACATCGTCTATCATGCTGACTGTTTTTCCATCAAACTGTGGCTCGTTCTTGTCAGCCACATGATTATGCGGTAAAAACAAATCAGTGGCGATTTTATTGGCGGTACCCAATACCGCGTCAAAGGTTTCGCGGCTGTGTTCTGCAAACTTCGGATGCTTGGTTAAGTCTTCAGTGCCCAATACATCATATAACTGAAACGGTAATTCAAAGTCGTTGATAAGCGTATCTGCTGCCATAGTGTTCTCGCTGGCTCATTAAATTTGTTGATGACTTGATATTAAGCTAATTTAACGCCTTGCTGTATTGTCATTTATGACATAATTATGGTCGAATACGACAAAACTCATGTGTTAAATTAGAAAAACCCCGTCAAAAAACGTCATTTTTAATAAGTATTTTGAAAGGAAATTACGTAGCCATGCCCTACTTCAAACCCTTTAACGTCATCATTGTCGGTTTTGATGGTGTGCTTGGCAGTGCTTTGACAGGCGCATTAGATTTATTTTCATTTACCGGAGTGAGTTGGCAGCGCTTTTTGGATGAGGAAGTCGAACCGAGATTTAATGTGCAGATTGCCAGCCTTGGCGGCGCAGATATCAGATGTAGCAATCGCTTAATCATGCGCGCGCATGGCGATATTCAGGAAGTGACAGAGTGCGATTTACTATTAATTCCAACGATTGGCGATTCCATCGATAAAGTGCTGAGTCAGAACGCTGAGCTGATTGAACATATCAAGCGACTGGCACATACCAAAGCCGATATCGCTAGTAACTGTAGCGGCGCGTTCTTTTTAGCAAAAGCAGGCTTGCTCGATGGCAAAGTCGCGACAACCCATTGGGGCTATGCCGGTAAGTTTAAGGCAGATTTTCCACTGGTTGACTTGCAAGAAAATCAGTTTGTTACTCACTCAAAAAGCAGATCAAAAAATGAGTCAGAAAGTGATTCAGCACATCAATCAGGCAATATATTTTGTGCAGCAGGTGGTAGCGCTTTTTATGACTTAGGGTTGTTATTAATCGAGCGTTATTGCGGGCGCGAGATTTCGACCCAAGTGGCAAAAACCCAGATTATTGATAGTAAACGCGGTAATCAAAACAGCTATACCAATGTGACTTTGCATAAGCCGCACGCTGACCAGCTGGTTCAGCAAGTACAAGAATTTATCGAGGAAAATTTTAGGCAAGCGATACAGGTGAGCCATTTGGCCGCCATGGTCAATATCACCCCGCGCACCTTAAACAGACGTTTTCAAGCCGCCGTCGCCATGCGTCCGATTGAATATATTCAAGCAGTGCGTATTGAGCAGGCAAAGCGCTTACTGGAATTGGGCGATGTGACGATAAAATCGCTAGCGGAGCAAGTCGGCTATGATGATATCTCGTCATTTACGCGGCTGTTTAAACGCGCTACCGAGCTGACCCCAAAAGAATATCAGGATAAATTTTCACGACTGGCGATTTAGACTTTTATTTATTATATTTTTAACCACTAAACATTTTGCCATAACCCTCCGACATAAATGGCATCAGCTTTAATCGTTGGGTAATCACTAAACGTCAATTGATAGCCACCAAATGCATTTGGACTAATCTGACACATCGCGCCAAGTGGAAAGCTGTGCTTTTGCCCAATATGACCAAAGCGCATGCCACTATAAATCGGTAATCCTGTCAGCTGATGCAATTGACGAATCACGGTGGCGACATCATAGCGCTTGTCATAACTGTCCTCACCACTACCCGATAACGCGCCAAACACAATCGCCTGCTGATTCTTAAACACTCCTGCCAAATACAAATCATAGAGCATACGCTCGATACGGTAAGCTTGCTCGCCGACGTCTTCTAAAAATACGATACCGCCGTCAATACGCGGTAAGTACGCACTACCCGCCAGCGCCGACACCACACTTAGATTGCCACCCCACATAGTGCCGGTTAGCGTTTTTGGCTCAGCAGTTGCTAAAATGCTGGGTAAATTTACACTGGTTAACGACGCATCTGCTATATTAATCGTCAAATTAGGATTGCTTAATGCTTCTACAAACTGTCGGCAGCTAACCTCATCAGGCTTGGTTTTGCCAAACTCGCTATAGAGCATCGGTGCCGCAAGCGAGCTCATACCGCCTTTTGCCAACAGCGCACACTGGATGGCGGTCACATCGCTAAACCCTGCCAGTATCGTGCCGCGCTCCTTCATAATACGCCCAAGCGTCGACCAATCCACCATCGGCAATAGGCGCATAGCACCGTAGCCACCGCGTACCCCAAGTAGCAATTTAGGCGCTTTGATTGCACCAGTCGCGATGTTTTGTAAGTCACTGGCGCGCTGCGAGTCCGTACCCGCAAAACGCAAATACTGCCGCTCGGTAATCGCCGGATTATCTACCTGAAAACCCGCGCAGGCCAAGCGCTCTAAAGCCCGCGTATTACGCTGCTGGCTACCTCCGACGTTGGAGCTGGCAAACAGCCGCGTCTCAATACTTGGTGTGATGCAAAGACGCTTTGCCGGCAAGCTCTCAGCCATTGTCTTTTCAGCCGCATGCTCCTCTACAGCCGTTGGCAGATCATCTTTGGTCAGCGGCAGGTGGCTCTCTGGCGGGTTCTCCTGTATAGATGAGTGCGCCACGGCGCGCGTGACGAGCAGCCCCGCCCCTGCATAGAGGCTAGCTTGACGCAGGAACTGGCGACGATTGAGGGCGAAGGATATCTTGGTCATAATGCTACCTTTATTGTCATCGATGACGACTGTATTCAGCAATACTTTATTTCGTAATAGTTTATTAAACCGCTATTTTCTTATAACGCAGCTCAAAGCTGTCATTAGATTATAATTATTAGGTTACAGCCATCAGGTTTTGGCTAGCGTCAGGGTTTTAGGCCACTTGACGTGGCATCTTCAGCTGCGCACACAGTCAACAAAATGATACAGAACCACTCATCGTCTTATTTGGATGACGTCACGACTCTTGCTATAGTAAAGGGTACGACAATAATAGATCAAAATACCATTAGCCAAAAACATCTACCCTCATATTCATATAAGGACTCTTAATATGGCCGATAAAGAAAAAGACAATAAAAGCCTGATGGATAGTATAAAGCTTATCGTAGGCAAAGAAGACAAACTAAACGACCAACTCAAAAAAGACCAAGGCCTTGAAGGCTATGCCAAAGACTTATTGCTGCTGATGAGCCTAGTAAAAGACTACTATCAGGGCAATTATCGCAACATTCCTTATAAGACCATCTCAGCGGCGGTGGTTGGCTTGCTTTATGTCCTCAACCCCATCGATATCATTCCTGACTTTATCCCCTTTATCGGTCATATCGATGACGCCTTGGTACTCAAGTTTTGTCTTAAAATGATAGACAAGGATTTAACGAAATACAAAAAATGGAAGGATGAACAAACGGCTACCGAAGACAGATCTGCAGACAAAGACAAGGACTCAAAATCAACCTTCAAAAAACCAGACACCAAAAAGTCAGACAAAGAACAATCCAGCAAAGATAAGTAAATCACAACTACCAGTCATCATGGCTGATAGCTAGCATTTAATAAAATAGGGTCAATGTAAGCGTCATTGACCCTATTTTATTAAGACGTATCTTCATTTGAAAAATAGCGAAGATAATATTGAGATATTAGTCAGCTATTTGAATTTGACACCGTTCCTATCAATCAGGCACCCCATAATTGGCGTTTTCTGGATTTAGGCCAAATGAATACACAAAGGTCGCCACCAAGCTATTGACGATGATAAAAGGCAAATCAATGGCGATATGACCGAGCAAGTAGCGACCAATCAGCCAAGAAACCACCAACATCACGATAAAAAAACTGCCAAGATAGGCTAAAATGGTTGGGTGCTTGAGGTTATAAGGCTGCTCAGATTTGGGCTTTTTATCAAGTATATAGGTTCTGACCGCCCAACCAGCGGCATAAGAAAACCCGCCCAACACCACATAACTAAAAAAATTCATACGACCTGACTCAACTGACTATTCATAATAAAAACACATAATGATACAGCGACATGACGAGCACATTATTGAGAAGTTTGTAAGCGCCTCTACTAACCGTCGTCGCGCGCTTTTATCTACCCAAAAGACCTCGTTAGAGACTCTTCAAAGATCGGCTTATCGGCTCTCGTTGACATTATCGATGATAATATTGGCATGCGGATTGGCCAAAATATCGGTATTGACCTCATCACATGCCACCTGATAGATGGTATTGGCACCGCGATAAATATAGGACAGATACTCACTATCTAGCAGCGGATCGATGTTGGCATAAGCGGGTTTGGCATGTGCCAAGACCAGTACTCTATCAGGGCGACCGATGACCGCATCGACATTATCAGGATCGATCGAAAAAAACTGCGGAACTTCACTGTTTTCGATGGCTTCTAATGGCTCAGGCGTGTCCCAAACGCGGCCACTGCTTGCTGGCTCTTTCATTTGCATGACCCACGCGCCCGCTTGTTGACTGATTTTTATTTGGGCAGGCTCATCATGACTGACGGTATAACACCCCTCAAACACCGACAAATCTGCTGGCACTACCGACGCTGTCTCATCTAGCGTGTCGTTGTCATTACACGCGGTCAAAAACATAGCGCTGCTTACGACGGTGGCAACCAGCAGCGGGGTGAGTTTTTTACAAAAACTAGCTGAGCGTAATAACATGAGGGCGTTATCCTGCATTTATGCGTGAGAGGCACGGATTAAATAAAGGGCGACAATACGTCTTATACCGTTATCCGGCGGTAACGCGGCTTATTTTAACAGAAAACCAAAAAGATAACCTGACCATCTAGGGCGTGTCCTCATTTTCAGCAAAGATTTTGTGCCCCAGCGCCGCCCATAATTACCCATAGTAAGCTGATATTTGTTATACTCAGAGTCAAAATACGCAGCGCAGTTTTGTACTAAAACGACCAAAATGCGCGCTACGTTCGCTTTTTTTATTCTTGCCGTTATCATCTATCAGGTTGCTCAGCTTTTATGTCAGACAGTCCGCATTCGATGCTTCATACCCACACCGACCACGCGGCAGATCCGCTCGTGGCCAAAGCAAACACGACGGTTGCCTATACCGATGGCGCGTGTAAGGGCAATCCTGGTGCTGGCGGTTGGGGCGCGCACTTGGTATTTAGTGATGGCCGCACCCAAGACCTATATGGCGGCGAAGCACAAACCACCAACAATCGCATGGAGCTGATGGGCGCGATACAAGCCTTAACGCACAGCCCGCCAGCGCATACCCTTGAGATTTGGACAGACTCAAGCTATGTCAAAAACGGCATCACTGATTGGATCGCTGGCTGGAAAAAAAGAGGCTGGAAGACGGCGAGCAAAAAACCAGTCGCCAACCAAGATCTCTGGCAGCAGCTAGATGCGCTCTGTCAACAGCGCGATGTCGATTGGCACTGGGTCAAAGGACATGCTGGACATGCTGGCAACGAAAAAGCCGACGAGCTGGCCAATTTGGGGGTGACCTCCAGCAGCGAGGTACAAGCGACAACTGAATTGCCTAAAAAAAAAGACCCCTTAACGGTTGAGGCAAGCCAGCGCCGCCATGACGATTGGCTAACCTTTGACCCCTTAGGGTTTGATATGATCGATGACGATACAGATGAGACGCCAGCGGACAGCTCGCAAAGCCAAGATACCCGTAGCCTTGCTGACCATCCAATCATCTCTAGCCATACTCAGCGACCAACAGAGCAAGCAACCATGACTGACGCCAACCCAAACACGCACATGCCAAATACTGATACCTCCTCAGTCAGCCAAGCTGACACACAAACGGCTAGCGCAGAGGAGATGCCCAAGTTTGATGGCGACACCAGTCGTGCTAACCCTCACTTTAGGCCACTATTGCCAAAGCCCATCCATCGCCATGACTCTGATCGTCAGCTTATCATGGATACTGAGACCACGGGTCTTGACCCTCTAAAGGGCGACCGCATCATCGAAGTGGGTATCGTCGAGCTGGTCGGCCGTAAGTTTACGGGCGAAAAGCTCCACGTCTATATCGATCCACAGCGGGGGATGGACGAAGAAGTGATTCGTATTCACGGTATCTCTGAGGCGTTTTTGGCAGACAAGCCGACCTTTGACCAAGTCGCACAAGCACTGTATGATTTTATGGATGGCGCTGAGGTCATCGCGCATAACGCCACCTTTGATATCAACTTCTTGAGCATGGAGTTTGCCAAAGTTGGCTTGCACGACTTCGCCGAGCGCATACAGGTCACTGACTCTTTGGCGATGGCCAAGCAGCAATACCCAGGACAAAAAAACACGCTAGATGCGTTGGTGCGCCGCTTAGACGTCGGTAAGCAAGATCGTACTTTTCACGGGGCATTACTAGATTCGGAGATCTTGGCCGAGGTCTATCTGGCAATGACCGGTGGACAGGTCGCTCTCGCCATCGAAGAAGACACACAAACCGACGGCGGACAGACCGGTCATGCCCATTTTTCGGAGCTGGCAGATCTATTACTACAGTCGCCTATGGATGAGAGCGCAAGCCAACACTGGTATGCGTCACTGGCAGAAGACTTCCCTGCCCTCAAAAACAATATGTAGCGGTCACTAAAACCACTTTCTAATCCGACATTTGTATAATATAGTCTTGATTATTATATTAAGCGTTAAAACATTACTAATAAACGCTTTCTCATTCAAACGCTTTGTTACTTCGTATTTGAACAATCGTTACTCTTATCAGTACGTTATGGAAACACACTTATGGACCAGTCTGCGCAAATGAAGTTAACCGCCCCAACGCTTAGTGTTACTGACTTTAACTTACCTTCACTGCATTTGTTGCATGATGAGATTGTCGTGACGCTTAAAGATACCGAGACCCATCTTAGCGAGTTTAATGATGACAATACTCAAGCGCCTTTATTGCTAGACTCCATCATCGTCCTAAAGCAGCTGTCTCGTATTTTCAAACTCATCTCTTTGGTTGGTGCTGAGGCGCTAAACATCGCCATCGTCAATGGTTTACAGCGCCTGTACGACAACGGCGACAATAACGATGTCAATTTGATCATGGACTTGTCAGAGGCCATCATGACACTAGATCGCTATGTCGAGTTTGTCTTATTGACAGAGTCGGTAGAGCCGACGCTATTGTTACCTGTGATCAATAAGCTAAACGCGCATGGCCAGCACGCTCCTATCACCGCTGACTACTTTTCAGCCTTTGGTAGCAGTAGCGTCATCATTGCCAGTCCAGAAAAAAATTTCCAACCACTGCATGAGCTTGGCTTAAACAACGAGCTATTGACAGATGCTTATCGTAGCGGTCTTGGCGTTGCCTTATTAAACCAAGATGGCACTGTCAGCGCAGATGCGCAGCAAAAGCTCAATGCCATGGGCGCGGCCTGCGCGTTGATTGCCTCCAAGACCAGCAGTTTGTTTTGGCAAGCGGCCGCTGCGGCTACTGCCGACATCGCGGCCATTCTACCGCTCACGTTAAGCCAAAAGCACACACTGATTTATCTAGAGCAGCAATTCCAAAGCTATCTGCCTGTGATGGATACACGTTTTGCTGATTTGGTCGGCTTTGCTTGTCAGCGCGATAACAAAGCGGCACAGCATCTACGCGAGCAATATGCGCAAAACCGGCTAGAAGAGCCGCAACTTGAGCAAATGAGACGGTTTTTATTTGGTCCCAACCGCGCCCTTACTGATACGCTAAACACTATGATTCAGACGCAGATCAATACCATCAAAGAAGAGGTCGATAGCTACGCGCGCGGCGACTCTGTCAATAGCGCTGAGATGCAAACAGCCAAAATCATAGAAGACTTAGCGACCTTGGGCTCAGCACTTCGTCTGCTTGGATTGTCAAATGCTGCCGACAGTTTGCGCGCCGCAGCCGAGGAGGTCGGCCGTTGGCAAGCGCCCTCGCCTGAGGACTTCGATCGTCTATTGCTGGCGCTCATGCATGCTGAAAATGCCACCATCGCCATGGCTGAAATGCACACACCAGGGGCGATTTACTTACCGCTAAACAACCCTCACATCTCTTTGCATCAGCTAAATACAGCCAATGATACCTTGATACAAGAAAGCCGTACGGCCATCGCCAATGCAGAGCAAGCTATCAATGATTATCTGGCCGAGCCTGAGCGCGATATGCTAAATATCCAAAACATCCCTGAGATGATGCGCCAAGTGGCCGGTGCTGTGCGCTTCTTACAGCTGCCGACCCCTGCTAGCATGCTCAGTCAATTGGCCAACTATATCGAGCAGCGTATCGAGAGTGGCAGACGCATCGAAGACGGTACGCTGGCATGTATTGCAGATGTCATCATGGCAGTCGATCATCATTTAGATGGGTTTGAACATAACCGTCCTGTGAGTAAACAAGCGCTTGATGTCGGACAGCAAAGCCTAAGTCAGCTGCTAGCAGCCTAACCTAGTCAAGACAAGCTGGCTGCTACTCATTACCTACTGCCCATATGCTGTGCTTTTCCGCTTTATGGTTAGGTAAAATAGACCGTTATTTCTGTCTTATAAGTCTGTATCTCATCAGGTACAGACTTGTTTTTATTTGCTTTCGCTATCATTTGGAACCCTGATATGACCTGCGCTTTTATTTTTAGTGATGATACGGTATTGTGCCGTCAAACGCCTGAGGGGTGGTGGCCCTGGCACGTTGACTATCTGGCGTCTGGTGCTGCAGCCACCGATGATGCCGCAGTGCCCGCCTATCAGCTCGGATGTGTCACACTGCTTGAGAGCCTAGCGCCCAGTCATTGGCAGGCTGATGACAACCGTCATAACGCCAACGCCAACAATACTACGCTTGATAAGCCAACTCATGCGTTTACTGCGCGCGCAACCTGTGCCATGACCTATGAGTATGCCACGGCGCACCATATCGCCTTACCTCTCATCGCTGAAAGTAGTGGTAATGCCTTTATCCCGTATCGCCAGCTGCTCACCCAGCTTCCCATGGCCTTGAGCGACCAACTCAGCCAAGCCATACAGCTGCTGCGCTGGCAAGCTGACACGCAGTTTTGTAGCCGCTGCGCCTCGCCAGTCGTTCATGCGCGACTGGGTGAGCGAGCGATGGTCTGCCCGACTTGCAAGCTGCGCCAATACCCGCGTGTCCAGCCGTGCATCATCACTGCCATTACCCGCCCTAATCCGCAAACAGGTGCAATGCAAATTTTACTGGCGCATCATCATCGCTACGGTCAACAAAAACAGCCGCTGCAGTATGGCCTGATCGCAGGGTTTGTTGAAGTGGGAGAAAGCCTCGAGCACGCCGTGGTGCGCGAGGTGTATGAAGAAGTCAATATTCATCTGACAGATATCCGTTATGTCAGTAGTCAGCCGTGGCCATATCCGTCAAACTTGATGCTCGGATTTCGTGCTACGTATGCAGGTGGCGAGCTAATGATTCAAGAAGATGAGCTGTCACATGCAGACTTCTTTGATCTCTCAAACCTGCCCAAGATACCTGCGAAAGGCAGTATTGCTTATGAGCTGATTGAGCAGATCCTCCGTGAGCAAGGCATGGCTTAGCCATCATAGGTGATTGAGTCCATCATTTAGCCCAATGTATCAATTTGCTAATGACGCATGACTACCAGCGTCTTTGACCATGATTTGACCATGACCAGTGCGCTATAACCTTGCCCACCCATCTCAGCAAGACTTTTTGGCAAAGATGATGCGCTGATGAGGATGCGCCAATATTGTGATTTTGTTATCATCCATTTAAAATGACCGCCTGAACGCAGCGATGGTCGTTTATCACCCATAAATAGCCATTCATCACGCTCATGAAGACAGGCAAACGAAACGCTCGTAAACCAGCCAGCAGCGTTATGAGAGATCAGCTATATACCAACACCCTTTTTGTACTGGTGTTAAGGTTTTTAATAACATGCAAAGTAACGCCCCTATCCGTCTGATCAATCTGCCCATATTGTTTGATGACCTACAGATTGACACGCTGCCTGCTGATGTCTCGTCACAGATTGCAGCGGTGGATGCCTGCCTGCCACAGACGCAGTGCGGCCTGTGCGAGCATCCCGACGGCTGCTTGCCATACGCGGCCGCCATCGTTGTAGATGGCGAGCCATACAATAAATGCGTGCCTGGCGGCCAGCCCGTGACGGATGCGATCGCAAAAATTGTCGATACAGAGCGTTATCAGCAAGGCCAAACCCCCGCCGCTGCTCCTTCACAGTGGCCGATAGATGCCAGCTCCGAGCGCCCAACTGAAGTGCGGGCTGTCATCCGCGAAGAGGACTGTATAGGCTGCACCAAATGTATCCCTGCCTGCCCCGTCGATGCCATCGTCGGTACTGGTAAACACATGCATACCATCTTTACCGACTTGTGCACGGGCTGTGAGCTTTGCCTAGCACCCTGCCCTGTTGACTGTATCGATCTGGTCACTATCGAGCGTACACTTAGTGACGCTGAGCGGCAAGCTGAGCAAGAAGATTTGCGCCAGCGTTATCATACGCACTTAGGCCGCGTCGCGGAGCAGCTAAGCGATAGCAGCAACACCAAGCCGGTAGTCAGTATGGTCGAAGCCAAACTCAATAACGCCACCAGCCAAGCTGTTGATATCAGCGAAGCTCAAGCAAAAAACACCATAGCTGCGGCCAAATTACGCACCAAAATCAAAAAATTAGAAAAGCAGCTTGCAGTGCGCGCCAATGACAAAAAACAAGCCGAGCTTGAGACACTACAAGCCGAGCTGGCACAATTATGCTAATGAGTGATTCGATAATTCACGCCCAACAACATATCAAATAAAGTCAAACACCATGAGTAAAACGGTCAAACACAAAACGGCTGAGACCCCGCCCTCCAGACGCATGCCAAACCGCGATGTGCGGCCTTTTTTTGAAAAGCTGGCCGAGACGATTAAGGAGCCCGTCACCGAGCTCAATTACGACAGTAATTTTGAGCTACTCATTGCCGTGATTTTGTCCGCACAAGCAACGGATGTGAGTGTCAATATCGCCACCCAGCAACTATATCCTGTGGCCAATACGCCTGAGGCCATACTCGCGCTTGGCGAAGAAGGGCTAAAGTCTTATATCAAAAACATCGGCTTGTATAACTCAAAAGCCAAAAACGTCATTAAGACCTGCCAAGACCTGATTGAAAAGTTTGATAGCACTGTCCCTGATAACCGCAAAGACTTAGAGTCTCTGGCAGGGGTCGGCCGTAAAACCGCCAATGTGGTGCTCAACACTGCCTTTGGTCAGCCGACGATGGCGGTCGATACTCATATCTTTCGAGTGGGTAACCGCACAGGGCTGGCCACGGGCAAAACCGTCTTAATCGTCGAAAAAAAGCTCATTGAGCGTATTCCAGAAGATTTTATCGTCGATGCTCATCATTATCTGATCTTGCACGGGCGCTATACTTGCCAAGCACGCACACCAAAATGCGGTGCTTGCCCGGTTTATGATGAGTGCATGTTTAAAGACAAAGCCAAATTTGTAGAGCTATAACCCCTTGGCATGAAACAGAGGGTCATACCGATAGCCTTGACTTTGTCGTTTGATTGCCCCAAACCTTTTATTGAACATTTCTTATGTGACAGCAAACGTCGCTCACTAGAGTTTTGCGACGTTTCAAGGTAGAATACCCTTATTTTTGAACTAACAGATGACAATGACGGTGACCGTCGGTAGTAGAGGATACAGGCGTGACTGCACAAGCGTTGAGATGATAAGCGTGGCACGTTTATACGCCTGTGTTTTTAGGTGGTTTAGCGCCATTTATGCTATCCATAATGACTGCTCGATGGTTAACGCTATGCGGCGGCAAACTGATTTTAATAAATATTACGACCGATACTGATTGTCAATTATTTAGCAACACCCATTATCCGCCAACTGAGCAATCACGCGGCCAATATGAATGAAAGCCACGCTAAACCGTGCCGCTTTTCCTACCTTTATCGATTCAATTAAGCGATCTAATTATGCGCGAATACAACTTATTTACCTCAGAATCTGTGAGCGAAGGCCACCCAGATAAAATGGCTGATCAAATCTCAGATGCCATTCTTGATGCCATTTTACAGCAAGATCTAGACGCCCGTGTGGCCTGTGAGGCCTTGGTCAAGACAGGGGCGGTGATATTGGCCGGCGAGGTCACCACCACCGCAAACATCGATTTGGAGCGCATCGTTCGTGATACGGTCAATGGTATTGGTTATCATCATTCAGATCTAGGGTTTGATGGCGAGACCTGCGCTGTCATCAATATGCTAGGTAAACAGTCGCCTGAGATCGCGCAGGGTGTCGATCGCAGCAGCCCTGAAGAGCAAGGTGCCGGCGACCAAGGATTGATGTTTGGTTATGCCAGTAACGAGACTGACGTCTTAATGCCAGCACCGATTGAGTTTGCTCATCGCCTGATGGAGCGTCAATCCGAGCTACGCCGCGCAGGCGAGCTGCCTTGGTTGCGTCCAGATGCCAAAGCACAAGTCACGCTAAAATACGACGGCAATCTTCCGGTGGCGATCGATGCGGTGGTATTGTCCACGCAGCACGACCCAAGCATCTCGCAAACAGATCTGCAAGAAGCCGTTATGGAATCTATCATCAAGCAAGTGCTACCAGCCGACCTACTACACGCGGGCACACGCTATCATATCAACCCCACAGGTAAGTTTGTGATTGGTGGGCCTGTCGGTGATGCAGGGCTGACAGGGCGTAAAATCATCGTGGATACTTACGGTGGTATGGCACGTCATGGCGGTGGTGCCTTTAGTGGCAAAGATCCATCGAAAGTCGACCGCAGCGCGGCCTACGCGGTACGTTATGTCGCCAAAAACATCGTGGCCGCAGGGTTGGCCGATCGCTGTGAAGTACAAGTCAGCTATGCCATCGGTGTCGCCGAACCTACCTCTATCTCCGTCAACACTTTTGGCACCAGTAAGATCAGCAACGAAGAGATCATTCGTCTGATTCGCACACACTTTGACTTACGTCCTTATGGCATTACTCGTATGCTCAACTTGTTGCAGCCGATGTATCAGCAAACCGCCACCTTTGGTCACTTTGGCCGTCCAGGCTCAGAAACTGCCTTTACGTGGGAAAAAACCGATAAAGCTGAGATATTAAAAGCAGACGCAGGCTTGTAATCGCCCGACTGAGTCGCATTGATATATTGATATTATCCATTTAAAACCACCGATACTTATTAGGAGTCGCTTATGTCTCAAGATACCAATCCAGACAACGCTCAAGACAACACTGTTGATGCAAGCCTTGAGATTACCCCTGAAATGCAGGCGTTTTATCAGCGTGCTGATGCCATCATCGGGGTTGCCAACAGCCAGCTAGGCCCCAATGCGCATTCCGGCCAAGTCGGTGCTTCTTTACTATATGCCGCCGCCCGCTATAGCGCGTCAGTTGCGTCTATTGGCTTTGTGAAGGGTGAGGATTTTGCCAAAGAAAAAGACGATATCGTCGAGTTTTATGTCAAGCAGTATCGTCAAATGCTCAGCGACAACCTCACTGACTATGCCCAAAACTTCGATAAATATGTACAGCTAAATAAAGATGACCAACCAGCGGAATAATCATCACTTGGTTTTATCATAATCATAAGTACCAGACCCAAACTGAATCATCAGTTTGGGTTTTTTATTGCCTAGATATTTTTGCAGGTATATCGGCTGGATGGTTGATGGTAAATACGCTACTATAAACGGTAGACAACGCTACCACGTAAGACAATCGGACGTTATTGCATTTATATAAGGAGATATAATGATGCCCCTCTTCATGAGCAACGCTTGGACTTTTATAACAAAGCGGCCATTTATCAAACATATGCTCGGCCTGCCATTACTACTGGCCTTAGCAAGCTGTAGCTCTTTGCCTGATATAACAATGCCTGAGAGCACGCCAGCCCAGCCTACCCGCTCTCACCAACTACCTGATGGTGTGTTTTCGCAGTGCCCACCCTTTGACCCTGAACAAACCATGTGCACCGCGCAGTACGATCCTGTTTGTGTGAAGAGTAAAACTGGCAACTTGATAAGCTACCGTACCGCTGGCAACGCCTGCTCTGCCTGTAGCACCCCTGAGGCGATAGGCTATGTCAAAGGCGAGTGTTTATAAACGACGGTTTTATGATGACGTTATGACGATGTTGTCAAAATACCGATAGGCACCGTGCCACTCACTTCACTACTGGCAATTCACTGTTGGCTGTTAATAACGGCAGCCATAAAAATACCCAGCTTGTGCTAAGCTGGGTATTTTGTAAAGCGATAAGATATACTTAAAAGGCAAATAGTCGCGCACGAAGATCAGTCTTCTCGCTTTAGCTCAATCGGACCTTTTAAAAAATCCTCATCAGGCAGCTCATTTGCTGAGTTGTGCTCGGCTGACTCTTCGGTAAGAAACCACTGCTGTTGACGATAGAGAATCAGATGGTCTCGGCTTAATCCACGTAATAGCGAATACATCATGACCAAAATCACCACAGCAAAAGGTAAGCCTGACACGATAGACACGGCTTGTAACGCGATCAACCCTCCTGCCGCGAGCAGTACCGCAGCGATCACCCCTTCTGTACCTGCCCAAAACAAACGCTGAACTTTTGGGGGATCAGTATCACCGCCTGAGGTCAGCATATCTATCACAAAACTGGCCGAATCAGAGGAAGTAACAAACCACAATACAATCATCATGACAATCAGTAAATTAAACATCGATGTCAGTGGATAAGACTCCATCAACTTAAATATCGCACTACCAGTATCGGCCCTGACCGCCTCCACAAGACCTGGGCTGAGCAAGTCAGGACTGGCCGCCGCTAGTAGCTCCATATGAACAGCAGAACCCCCAAAAGCAGTAAACCACAACAATAATATAGCCACTGGAATCAATAACACCCCTAAGGTGAACTCACGAATGGTACGGCCACGAGAGATACGCGCGACAAACACACCCACAAATGGCGACCAGCTTATCCACCATGCCCAATAAAAAATCGTCCAAGAAGCCTGCCAGTTTTCTTGTCCTTCATAGGACTCTGTCCAAAACCCCAATGGAATCACTTGATGTACATAGTTACCGATGTTTTCTACAAAGCTATTAAAAATAAACTGCGTGGGCCCTAAGATAATCACAAAGCTCAGTAAGATAATGGTCAAAAAGATATTGATATCGCTTAGACGCTTGATGCCTTTATCCAAGCCTAAAAAAAGCGACATCCCTGCCAAAACAGTGATGATGGCAATCAAAACAATCTGGACACTGGTGTTATTCGGAATACCAAACAAGCTCTCAAGACCAGAGTTAATCTGCAGCACCCCAAGCCCTAAGGTCGTCACTACCCCAAACATCGTACCAAATACCGCTAAGGTATCGACTGTGTGACCCCAGCCGCCATAGATTCTTTTGCCCAATATAGGATATAGAGTCGAGCGGATAGCCAGCGGCAAGCCGCGGCGATAGTGAAAGTAAGCCAAAGCCAGAGCCACCATGCCATAAAGCGCCCAAACATGAATACCGTAGTGTAAAAACGAGATATTCATCGCAAGCTTAGCTGAAGCGACTGTCTCCCCTTCGCCCAGTGGCGGCGCCATATAATGATATAGCGGCTCAGCGGTGCCCCAGTACAGCAGCCCGATACCGATACCTGCTGAAAACAGCATACCTATCCACGAGAGCAGTTTGTATTCAGGCTCCTCATTTTGATGCCCCAAACGAATATCACCATATCGACTGAGTATCATATAGACACTCATCAACAAGGTGGTATTAATCACGACAATAAAAAACCAACCAAAACGCAAAGACACAAAAGCTTTTGCTTGGTTAAACACCATTTCTGCTTGCTGATTAAACAGTGCGCCAAAAATAATAAACAGTGTAATTAAAATGACTGAGGTCAAAAAAACAGGTTTGCTTACTCGCGGAAAAGGGCCGACTCGGCCAACTTTCACATGATCCATAGATCTTTCCAAAATTAAAAGAGCGCCACCATATCAAGACATTGATGAATCATCAAATCTAACGCTGCTATGATGCCCTTGTATATAAATAAAATATGATGCCGTGCTAGGGGGTTTTTGCCCCTATTTTGCTAACCAAACTAAAAACAAAACCCCAGCTTCCAAAGAGACTGGGGTCTTAACGCGTATCAAAATATGTTTCGTCCATGTATAGTTAATTTACTTTAAAACCGATACGTTCATATGAACGTATCGATTTTATTTCGAACTGATTAGGGCGTGTTGAACATTCGACCATGGCACTGACAGCGACTATTTTTTAGGCGATTCGATGTTAAAAATAATAAGTTTAGTCATTCTAAGCGCTTATTTTTAACGATGAAGCGGCAAAAAAGAGTCCTGTCCCTGCGGGCTGATGCTAA
>NZ_JAPEHS010000003.1:0-90240 GCF_028823565.1 Psychrobacter sp. A3 | reverse complement strand
ACGCCGATGGTCATGATTACCATTGATGCTTGGTTTAGGCGATAACGATAAATAATAAAGGCATCATAAAGGCTGACAGGAATGGTCAGCGCCACCAAGGCATAAGGCAGGTTATAAAATAACTGATAAAGCAGCTGACTGTCATGAAAGGCCTTGATACTAGCGATGGTACCAAAGACCACAAAAGCAAAAATGGCCGCATAAATCAGATAAATCGCCAGCTGGTTGGCTCGCTGTGCTCCCTTGATACGAGCGATAGCAAGCGGCGCAAAACCATGTCGCGACTTATTGGATACAGGTTGGTTTAAAGCGGTGGTCATAATCGTCAGTCGTATATATTGGTTTAAAGGATGGGCGTGGCAATACCTAAGCATTAAGTACTAGCCGTCCGCTTGTACGCGACTACCTGCGCGTCACTGCTTGAGGACAGGCCCTAGTCAGGCTTGATCGCGTCGATAGCCAAGCTGCTATTTGGATCGGCAAAATACGTCGACATCAAAATACACGCAGAGATATCATCAATCGGGTCGCGCTCGTTTTGGATCCAGCCATTCTCCCACGCGATTTCGCGCGCTGCTACCGACGTCAGACGCTCATCACACAGCGTCACAGTCACTGGTAGGCGCTGCTCCATGACTCTATGCGCCAGCCGCCGCGCAAATTTGTGCGCCCGTTTAGAGAGCATGGAGCTGCTACCATCCATATTAAGTGGCAGGCCGACCACGACTTGTGCCACGCCCCAGACTTTGATAATACCGATGAGGTTGTCCCAGTCTGGCTGACCATTGTTCATCGCCAAGATATCAAAGGCGCGCGCCGTCTCAGTAATGGTATTGCCTAAAGCCATGCCCATTTTTTTGACACCATAATCTAGCGCTAAGATCAGATGCGGTTTGACACTCGGTTCGGTAGCGCTCGGCTCGGCTGTATTATTATCGATATCGGTGGCGATATGGGGTGCTTGAGCGCCCTCATCGTCTCTCATCTCTGCGTTATCATTCATAAAAGAACGGTCTACCATAATCAAAAAAATTTCCTGTGTTGCAGCTTAATAGCGAGCTTTGGTGTCTGGGTTTGGCTAAGTCACTGCAATCAAGCATGACCGATGTCACTGCTAAGATAGTCAAAGTTGACGCCGATTTTGTCAGCAGCGATCTGCCAGCGCTCCGCAAACGGGGTATCAAACAACAAGTTGAGATCCGCTGGACACACCAGCCAGTCACCACTTGCAAGCTCACGCTCTAACTGGTCTTTGCCCCAGCTAGCATGTCCCAAGCACAGATGATAGTGACCAACGCCTTGGCCTGCGGCGATACGCTTGAGGATATCTTGGCTGGTGGTGATACAGACATTCTCTGAAATAGCAAACGACGATGCCCACTCCGGCTGGCCAGTATGCAGCACAAAACCGACCTCAGGATACATCGGCCCGCCTTCTAAGGCCACGTCTTCCATCACTTGCGGGTCGGTCACTTCGATGCTCAGATTCTCTAATAGCTTGCCCACGCGCGACTGCTCTAAGGGGCGATTGACCATCAGACCAAGCGCGCCATGCGCATCGTGACGACAGATATAAATCAGTGCCTGCTCAAACCGTGGGTCTGGCAGCTCTGGTGCCGCGATTAAGAAATGATGGGTCAAATTGGCTTTAGACATAGAAGCAACTGCAACCTAATAATAAAATCAACAATAAAAAGATAAAGACATTACTACATTAAAAACACAACCACACCGGCAAGAGAAGGTTATATGGCGATGATGAACAAAAAAATCAACCAAAGCAAATATTTAGCAGCGGTTTGGTTTTAGTGGTCTCGCTCTCAATGGTTTTTTAGCCCTGCGCTCGCTGTTTTAAAATAGGCTAACGATATCCCCCTATGCAGAGCAGAGAGGGCACTGTGCAGGATAGCAAACGCCTTATTTGACATCCGTTAGTAAGCTACGAGCGTGATCACGAGTGACCTCCGTGATGGTTACGCCGCCCGACATGCGTGCCAGCTCATCGACTTGCGCGCTATCTGTCAAGATGACCAGCTCACTTTCGGTTTGCTCGTCATGATGTTTTTTTACCAAGATATGTTGGTGCGCTTGCGCGGCGACCTGTGCTTGGTGCGTGATGGCCAGTAGCTGCTGAGTCTGCCCCAGTTTACGCAGGAGCTCACCGACCACCTGCGCGGTGCCGCCACTGATACCGACATCGACCTCGTCAAAGACCAACATAGGCTTGGCGGCATCATTGTCCGCATTGGTGGCTTGTAGCACTTGCATCACCAGTGCCATCCGCGACAGCTCCCCACCTGAAGCGATTTTATGCAGCGGCTGCATGGGCATACCGACATTGGCGCTAAACAACAAATCGATATCATGACAACCTTGCGCATTATATTGGCTTGGGTCGGGTTTTTTGGTAAAGACAAACTCACAGCGCGCATTGGGTAGCGCTAGTGGCTGCAGCTGCTGGACCAGTTGTTTGCTGATATGTGGCGCGGCTTTTTCGCGTGCTTTTTGGAGTTTGGTGGCCAGCAGCAGATATTGTTGCCACGCTTGCTCGATTTGCGCGGCCATGGCATCACTACTTGGTTCGTTTTCTAATTGTTCTAACTGCGCTTGCCAGTGGTTGGCTTCCTCAATCAAATCAACAGCGGGTAAGGCGTGCTTGCGTGAGAGGCGATGACCGAGGCTGATGAGATTGTCTAAGGTTTGCAAGCGCTCAGGGTCGGGCAGTTGTTGTTCGGCATAGTCTGATAGTAATCCTGTGACTTCGGTGATTTGCTGCTGAGCCAGATGTAGCTGCTCTGAGGCTTGCTCAAACGTCTGACTAACTCCCAGTTGATTATCACACAGCTTGATCGCTTGTCCAAGCAGGGTCATGACGTCTGGCTCATCGGTATCGTTGTCGAGCAGATGCAGGCCATGACTGGCTTCCATCATCAAAGCTTCAATATTAGACAGCTCTTCGTGCTCAGCTTCGATGTCGGTATAATCAACAGCAAGGAGCGGCTCGATGTCTGCCAGCTGGCTTTGTAACAGCTGGATACGGTCATGGCGCAGCGCTTCACGGCTGGCAATCTCATCAGCGCGGCGTTTTAGCTGCTGATAGTGTTGATAGCTACTCGCGGTTTGCGCAGCCAGTGTGGTGGTTTGTGCCATGGCATCCAACCACTGCACCACAAACTGCGGCTTTAGTAGTGCTTGCTGGGCGTGCTGGCTATGAATATTGACCAACAGTGTACCGAGGCTCTTTAGCTCAGCTAAGCTGACGGGCGTACCATTTAACCAAGCCTTTGAGCGCCCTGTTTGGCTAAGCTGGCGACGAATCAACACATCTGGCTCATCTAAGGCGCGATCATGCTCAGCAAACCACTCTGCGACAAGTGCATTGTTTGCCACATCAAACTGAGCATAGATATCGGCATGTGCCGCCCCATGTCTGATCATGGCGCTGTCGGCTCGCTCACCTGCACACAACGACAGCGCATCGAGCAGCAGCGACTTACCGGCACCTGTCTCGCCGGTGATGACGTTAAAGCCTTCCGCCATACTCAGCTCATGCTGAGCGATCAATGCAAACTGATGTAAAGTGAGTGATACTAGCATCAACGCCTCTCATGACAGACAATGAGTTTCACCGATTATTTAGATGAAGTCATCGCTAAAATAGAATAAATACAACGATAAAATGGCTCGTTTATGGTACTCAATAGACTATAGTGATTGGCAAATATTATGGTGGCAAACGCTGCTAAATACAAATCATAAAGCCGCGCAATAACATAAATCTCTGCAGCCCGCTTTAGATAAAGTCAGCGGCCCACCGGTGGCACCTCTTGCGCCTGCCGCAATATTTTCCTTACCCCTGTAACAAACTTTATAGATATAATGTGGTAGCATAATCTCACATAATGACAAACGCTTGCTAGCTTGTTTTATGCTTGGCGTCTGATAATGATAAGTCATCTTATCGTAATATCTCATCGATACCATAGTCGGCATACGCGGGTAGGCATCTTAAGTTGTCAACCAGATATTAAGGCTGATGTCAGTATGTGTGCGAGTCTGTGTCCGCGATTGGGCAAAGACTGTCACGCGATCGAATACAGCACATTTATATAGTAGGCTAGGCCGCTTGCAATGCTGATTCATAAAGTCATTTCATCTGTACTTATTTTTTAGTTTTACCATAATTATTTGATAAGGAAGCCACTATGACAGCGGCGCAATTTACCAATGTAACAGTCAATGCTCATGCGACGGTCTCTTATGATGGTCGTTGCTCAAGCCATACCATTATGTTTGAGGATGGACGTCATAAGACGCTAGGCATCATCTTACCTTGTGATAATTTGGTGGAGCATTATCATTTTAGTACCAATACTTCTGAGCGTATCGAGATCACCAGCGGGGAGTGCGAGGTCAAAATAAATGGTGAGGAAGCGTTTAGCTACTACCGTGCAGGCCAGTCATTTGTGGTCGAAGGCAACAGCGGCTTTAACCTCAGAACCGAAGAGATCGTACAGTATATCTGTCATTTAGAAGGCTAAAGACGCATACACTAAGCCATTGGCGCAAGTCCGCGCCTACCTGCATTTTGCTAGATAATCTACATATAGTCTTCTTAGCAAAATCAACCAAATTAGGTACTCATCAAGCGTCACCCCAAATAAAAACCTCAATCGATCGCGGATAAACCATATCAGTCGGTATGGTTTATTTGTTTTTGATGAGGCTGCACTGTTTTTTTATTGTTGTCTTTTATCGTTACTTCTTATCGCTTTAGCGATATCCATTTGATACTTAAGTAGGCCTATTATGGCAAAACCCATTTATTTTTATGGCATTCATGCAATTGATGCCTTACTCAAACATCGTCCGCTCGATGGTCTTAGCTTGTTTGTCCAACAAGGCCGTGACAGCGACCCTCACGTGCAAGCAATCATGGCCGAAGCCGAGGCCAATGGCATCAGTATTCAGCCCACACAAAAAGACAAGCTGACCCAGATGTGTGGCAGCCCGCAGCACCAAGGCGTGGTGCTTAATGCCCGCCCTCTAGGTTTTGCTGACGAAGCGCTGCTAGACACCATCGCGGGGCGCGAGCAGTGTTTGTTGCTGATACTCGATCAAATCACTGATGCGCATAACTTCGGTGCGTGTTTGCGTACGGCTGTTGCGATGGGCGTGGATGCGGTGGTTTGTCCAAAACATCACGCCGCCAGCCTCACCCCAACAGTGGCAAAAGTCTCTGTAGGCGCCGCTGAGCTGATGCCGATTGTCAGTGTGACCAATTTGGCACGTACGCTTGACCACATCAAAAACGCTGGTGTATTTGTGTTTGGTACGGCGCTTAGTGATGCGGCCAAGCCCATACATGCAGCGGACTTGACCGGCAAAACGGCCATTATCATGGGTTCAGAAGGAGAGGGCATGCGCCGGTTGACCACAGAGCGCTGTGATGAGCTGGTCTATATCCCGATGTCGGGCAATGAGCATGGCAACTTACAAAGCCTAAACGTCAGCGTGGCTACTGGTATGGCGCTGTATGAGGTCAATCGGCAGCGTACTTTAGCTGCTCGGCAAGCGTAAGATAGTTTTGGTGTAGCGGCTCCAGCTGTACATACAGAGCCGCTAGGTCGCGATCGTTTAAGATGACATCATCAGCGTGACGGTTGCGCGCTTCGCGGCTTAATTGATTGACCATGATGGCTTTGATCTTTTGGACACTTTGCTCATCACGCTGGCTGGCGCGCTCAAGTTGGGTGTCTTCGCTGGCATCAATCACCAGTACTCGTTGGCACAAGTTTGCCAGCCCCGCTTCTGCCGCCTCTATGAGTAGCGGCGCGGACAGCACCACATAAGGCGAAGTGCTAGCGGCTAGCTGTGCTTTTGCCGCTTCTCTTATCGCTGGGTGAGTAATGGCTTCAAGCTCGATGAGCGCCTCAGGATGAGTAAAAACGTGCGTACGCACCGCCGCTCTGTCCATCGAGCCGTCGCCATTTAACACCCAATCGCCAAATTTTCTTTGAATTTTGCGCAATGTCGCGCTGCCTTTTGCCACCACCTCATGGGCGATCACATCAGCATCGATAATATCGATGCCTTGCTGCGCAAACCAGTCACTAGCAGCAGATTTGCCACTACCGATACCGCCTGTCAATCCGACCACCAGTGTCTTGCTTTGCTTTTGGTGAGTTTGCGGCTTGTGAGAATAAGGTGAAGCGTTAGCGTTTGACATAATAATGACTTATCTGACCGATATGATAGAGAGGAAAACGTGAGCAGCTGTTTCGCCCCAGCTGTGCTGATGATTTGAGGCTGGCACAAAGATGAGAGAGATAAGCGCCATTGCCACTTACTCTGCTACTTTTACAGTATGTTTTTTAAAACGTATGGTAAAAATCACGCCTGTTTTAGTAAGTATACATGCCTAAGTACCAACTGACGATATCTGTGCCATATAATAAGGCGACAATACCGGCAATAGCAATATAAGGGCCGAAGGCAAAGGGTCTACTCTCGCCTTGTTTTTTCATTAAGATCAGCCCGACGATAGAGCCGAGCAGGGAGGAGAGTAAGATGATAAGCGGTAGCATCATAGGCCCCAGCCAAGCGCCCAATACGGCCAACAACTTAAAGTCGCCCTGACCCATGCCGTGTTTTTTGGTGATCAAATAAAACAGCTTTACCACCACCCATAATGACAAAAACCCCAACAGCAACCCCCCAATAGACTGGCTGGGTGAGACAAACCAGCCTTGGCTGTTGACTGCTAGACCTAGCCCCGCCAAAGGGAAGGTTAAGCGATCAGGGAGGAGCTGAGTATCAAAATCGATACCGGTTAAGGCGATTAGCGTCCATACTAAGACTAATGCCGATAAGCCTGTTGCACTCACCCCAAATTGATAAATGATCAGCACAGAGAGTAGGGCAGTGATCAGCTCCACCAGCGGATAGCGGATACCGATGGCGGCGTTACAAGCAGCGCAGCGCCCGCGCAGTATCAGCCAACTGATCAAAGGGATGTTTTGATACCAGGTGATTTTATGAGCGCAGTGCGGGCAGCGCGACGCCGGCCGACTCAAGGTAATCGCGCTGTCGCCTGCGACGATACGGGTCAGTGGCTGCGTATGCTCGCGCGGCATGTCTGCTTGCTCAGCCAGAAACTGACTACATTCTTGCCGCCAGCTTGCAAACATCATCAGCGGGAGCCGATGGATGACCACATTTAAAAAACTACCGACACAAAGCCCTAATAACCCAAATACGACCAAAGCCACGGTCGTATTGTCTTGTAATAACTGTATAAATTGCATGAAATCGCAGTCCTTGAGTGAGGTATTAGCCGACCACTGAGCCCATTTGGAAGATCGGCAGATACATCGCAATCACGAGGCCACCGACCAATACACCAAGCACCGCCATAATCATAGGCTCCATCAAACTGGTCAGGCCATCAACCGCGTTATCGACTTCGCTTTCATAATAGACCGCCACCTTGTCTAGCATCTCCTCTAAGCTACCAGACTCCTCACCGATACCGACCATCTGTATGGCCATACTAGGAAATAAATTGGTAGAACGTATCGAAAACTGCAACTGCTGACCGGTAGAGACGTCGTTTTTGATCTGCTGAGTGGCATTATAAAACACCACGTTGTTGGTCGCGCCTGCTGTGGAGTCCAGCGCATCGATGAGCGGCACCCCAGCGGCAAAAGTCGTTGAGAGGGTGCGGGCAAAGCGGGCGATAATCGCTTGATAAGCGATATTACCAAACACAGGTAGCTTCAAAACAGCGCGGTCCAAAAAGTCACGGAATTTTTTGGAGCGTTTTTTCGCTTCTGAAAACCCGATAATGGCGCCGCCGATGAGCACAATCAAAATAAACCACCATGACTGCATCCACTCAGACATGCCCACCACCATTTGGGTAAAGGCGGGCAGCTCAGCACCAAAAGACTCAAAAAGATCAGAGAACACGGGTACCACTTTGATGAGCAAAATCATGGTCACGATGATGGCGACGATAATAACGGCAATTGGGTATTTGACCGCTTTTTTGATTTTGGCTTTGAGCATCTCACTTTTTTCTTTATAAGTGGCCACCCGCTCGAGCATGGTCTCAAGTGAGCCGGATTGTTCACCAGAATCCACCAACGAGCAAAATAGGTCATCAAAGTAGCGTGGATGCTTGCGTAGGGCAGAGGCAAAGGTACCACCAGATTCAATATCAGATTTTATTTGCAACACCAAATCTTTCATACTGGGATTGTCTAATGAGTCAGCGACAATCTCAAAAGACTGCGTCAAAGGCACCCCAGCTTTCATCATGGTGGCCAATTGACGAGAAAAAATCGCGATATCGATGGGTTTAATGGCTTTTTTAAACGTATAAAGCGGCTTAGGTTTTTTCTTGATGCCCTTAACCGTAATACCCTGTTTGCGCAAAGTAGCTTTGGCCAGCTCTAAGCTGCGACTGGTGGTCTCGCCTTTTACCTTTTGTCCGCGCCGGTTTACGCCATCGTAGACAAAGTCTGACAGCATGTCGGTCTTCACTTTTGCCATGTTTCTACCCTCAAAAATTGTCTTATTAGATATTGCAAATATATAAACGATGGTTCGCCAATAACATTGACTTTAGCCACTTTTATAACAGTGATTTTATGGCACTGCTCTTGTAAATACAGCTGGGCACAGCGTAGTAGCGATAGCACAACCTTTTACATTTCCTACTTTATTTTAGCCTAAAAAACCAGTGCTTATCTGTTTTATTTTGAAATATATCTAGTAGATATTATTGCTAGTTTATAAAAGAAAAGCCATACCTACTTATGACTGGCAAATAATGACCAAGATTACTGCTGCTGTCTTTGATAAAAACACCATTTAGCAATGAAGCAGTATGCTCCTCTTTGACGCGATGAGAGTTGGTGCTATTCAGAGGTTACTCGCATCATCTCTTGAATACTGGTCACCCCTTGTAATACCTTTAAAATGCCAGAGCGGCGCAGATCGCGAAAGCCGTTTTTGAGCGCAGCGTCTTTGATATCCATAGCATTGCCATCTTCCATAATGATGCGAGAGATGTCTGGGCTGACCTTCATGACTTCATAAACACCCACTCGGCCTTTATAGCCTTCACGGCATTCATTACAGCCGACAGGCTCATAGATGACGTTGTCTGGATCGTCTAGATCGGCATCCGTAAAGCCAAGCTCAAGCAAGCTTTGCCGCGGTACATTGATGGCTTTTTTGCAGTTTTTACACAAGCGCCGTGCCAAACGCTGAGCAATGACCAAGTTGACAGAGGTGGCAATGTTAAAAGAAGCCACCCCCATATTGCGTAGACGCGTCAACGTCTCAGGGGCAGAGTTTGTGTGCAGGGTTGAGAGTACCATGTGGCCTGTTTGCGCCGCTTTTATTGCAATCTCCGCAGTCTCTAAATCTCGAATCTCACCGACCATGACGATATCAGGATCCTGACGCAAAAACGACTTCAAAGCATTGGCAAAGGTTAGGCCAACTTTTTGGTTGACATTGACCTGATTGATGCCTTCAAGGTTGATCTCCACTGGATCCTCGGCAGTGGAGATATTGGTTGCTCCCGTGTTGAGGATGTTGATACCAGTATATAGCGATACGGTTTTACCAGACCCTGTCGGACCTGTGATCAACAGCATGCCCTGCGGCTTATGAAGAGCCTCTAAAAACATCTCTTGCTGATCTGGCTCATAACCTAAGGCATCAATCCCGAGCATGGCCGATGAGGGGTCCAAGATACGTAGTACGATTTTTTCGCCAAACAGCGTTGGCAAGGAGTTTACCCGAAAGTCGATGGCTTTGTTTTTTGACAGTTTTAGTTTGATACGGCCATCTTGCGGGATACGGCGCTCAGAGATGTCCATTTGTGACATGACCTTTAGGCGCGCTGCGATCTTACCGGCAAGCTGGACAGGCGGGCTGGCCATTTTTTGCATGACCCCATCGACACGAAAGCGTACACGGTAGGTGTTTTCATAGGGTTCAAAATGCAGATCTGAAGCTCCCATACGAATAGCATCCACCAGCATCTTATTGACAAACTTAACGACAGGGGCTTCATCGACGCTATCACTGAGCTTGGTCTCGCCCTCATCAGCCGCGTCATCTCCGTCTTCAAAACCGACGTTTAAATCGCTATCAGAAAAGCTATCAAGCCCCTGCATACTGTCTGCATAAAGCGCTTCGATGCGTTTTTTGAGCTTATCTTCTTCGACCACCACCGTTTCGATAGACAGCCGCGAGTTAAACGCAATGGCATCAATGGCATCGATACGTGTTGGATCACTTAAGGCGACAAACAAACGCTGACCGCGCTTAAACAAAGGCAAGGCATTAAACTTACGGACGATTTTTTCATCGACCAAGTCTTTAGGAATGACATCGAGGCTCAGGGCGTCTAAATCAAACAAAGGATCGCCAAAAGCTTGTGAGAGCATTTGTGCCAAGTGATAGGCGTCGGCCAGCTTGTTGTCTACCAAGTATGACACCAGTCCTATTTGCTGCTGCTGTGATTCTGTTTGTGCGGTTTTCATATTTGCTTCGCTAACGATACCTTCGCTAATCAGCTGCTGCGCTAAACCACCATATTTGCTGGTTGTGATAGACATGACGACCTCTCCTCAATAACAAACGTTTGTATCGTTATCTGCTGTTGCACGAATAAATAGGTAGTAAACGAATGCTACTATGCAGTTTTTTTGGGTATTAGGGTAATAATATAGAACATTACTTTAGTTTAAAGAACTTATGGCAACTATTAAACTGTTTATTGACGACACCAAAAAGATAATAAGAGGTCAATAAATAGCGTCAGATGGCTTAGTGCGGTCAGCCGCTGCAGCCATATCAAGCCATGACAGCTGCTGCAGCACCATACTATAGCAGTTGTGAATTATTTGTTATACTGGCGCGCACATTCACCGAATTGGCATAAATACTTAAGACAGGGTAACTACAGATGCAAGCTTGGGTAATTGGTAATTGGAAACAAAATCCTGCAACGAGCGATGATGTCCAGACATTATTAAGCGATTTATTGGCGACTGCTGATAAAGATGACGGTGCCAATAGCGCTGGTTGCCAGTTAATGGTGGCCCCTAGCTGTATCCACTTGGCCGGTGTCAGCGACCATCTACAAGACAGCCCAGTACTGTGTGCTGCGCAAGATATCAGCGCGCATAGTGGCACTACAGGTGCCTATACGGGGGATTGCTCCGCGCAGCAGGTGGCAGATGCTGGCGCAACTTGGACATTACTTGGTCACTCTGAGCGTCGTCAGTATCATCAAGAGATGCATGCTTGTTTACTTAGTAAAATGACCCATGCGTTTGACCAAGGCCTAGGCGTGGTGTTTTGTATTGGGGAGACACAAGCACAGTATGACGCTGGACAAACACTTGCGGTTATCGATGAGCAGCTCACCGTCATAAAAGACATACTAACGCAGCAGCCTGCGCTTGCTGACACCTTATCCGATCGCCTTATCATCGCTTATGAGCCAGTATGGGCCATCGGCACAGGTAAAGTGCCTACCGTGGCCGAAGTCAGCGCGACGCATCAGCATATCAAGCAGACGGTTGCAGACTATGGGGAAGCATTGGACAATATCACAGTCTTATATGGAGGTAGCGTCAATGCTGATAATGCCGATAGTTTTGCGGCAGATGCTATGATTGATGGCGCACTGGTCGGCGGCGCTTCATTAAAGGCTGCCAGCTTTTTGGCAATTGCGCAAGCTTTTGGCAATGGGCGAGCCTAAGGCGTCTGAAGTTACGTCTAACATCGCAGCTGGGTCACTGTTATGTGCTGGGTCACTGGTATGTATAGTGCTGCTGGTACTGACGCGGGCACTATAAGCATACGGTTATGGTAAGGTCATCATTTGTATACAAAATGTCTTTATCAGTTGATAAAAGTGGGTTTAACAGTGCCCTTGTAATCGTGTACAATGCGCCTTATTTATATAATCTCATATATAAGCGGGTCGGGCAGTGACTTTTGCGTGGAGTCACCTCTGTGCTTGCATAGTAGGTAAAGTAGAGTTAGTAGATAACGTAAAAGGTTGGCACTAAAAAGTTAACATTGTTATTTGCTAATATTCCAGACTTTTAAGTTGCCTTGTTAGATTGTCGCTTTGTTAGACTCAAGTCAGCTTATATATTGATTCTTAGATTTATTTTCCGTTATCAGTCGTCATTACGCGGCAAAAGAGGCCAGCATGTTTACGTTTATATTAGCCCTGCATATTATTGTGGCGATTGCCATGATTGGCTTGATTTTGATACAGCATGGTAAAGGGGCAGACGCTGGGGCTTCTTTTGGTGCAGGCTCGTCTGGTACCGTCTTTGGGGCGGCAGGCTCCGCAAACTTTTTGACGCGCGCGACCGCTGTTTTGACAGTGATATTTTTTATTACCAGTATGACACTCGCGGTCCATGCGCGTAAACAAGCAGAAGATCAGTTTCGCTTAGATGCACCTGTGTCAGCGCCGCAAACGCCGCGCCCCTTGACCCAAGACCCTCAATAACAGCTGGCTTACTATCGGCTTATAGGGGAAGCCTTGTAGGCGATAGCGTAGTAAGTGGTTGGTTTTTTATGGATTGGGGTTTGAATGACGGTCTTTTTTTCAGCAGTACTTGCTATTTTTAGACGTTAGATTTACAATGCCTTTTCTGTTTTTCGCAGTCTAGCTTTAGAGTGGCTTATATAGAAACTCAACAAGCTCATTGGCAAGTAAAAGCAGTAAAAAACGCGATTGTGGTGGAATTGGTAGACACGCCATCTTGAGGGGGTGGTAGCGCAAGCTGTGGGGGTTCAAGTCCCCCCAATCGCACCAAGTTTTATGATGCAGCATGACGTCAGGGCAGATTGATTGATGATAAATGGCTTATTTAAATTTTATTTAAAATAAGTATTGACAATCATACAAACCTTCCCTATAATATGCGTTCTAGATTGATGCGGGGTGGAGCAGTCTGGTAGCTCGTCGGGCTCATAACCCGAAGGTCGTTGGTTCAAATCCAGCCCCCGCTACCACTTTTTATACTGATGTTTTGTACACTAAATTTGTCAGTAACGATTAACCCACCATAATGTTTGTGGGTTTTTTTGTATCTGAAGGTCAGTGTTATCGCGGTATCTATCCTACTTATGCTAAGCTCTATGTCTATAGAGCACGATACGGGTCGTCACTTGCCGCCATTGGCATGATTGTTTCGTAAGCACACTATCTTTTATTCCTCACTCCTTTATCGATAGTACTGCTTTATGAATAATAAAAGCAATGTTTGGCTGAGCTTGATGTTTTTTTGCTCAGCCTTATATAAACGCGCATACATACAACGATCTGTCTTGGTTTACAATATATGAGTATGACTCATCACGGTGAGTGATTATCATCGGTAAACGATCAGCATAACTTTAATAGAGTTTGTGAGTACGATAGATAAGTGAACAGGAAAATATAAATAAATTATGAAGCTTTCGACCAAAGTTGCAGAACTGACCAATATCATCGCGCCTGCAGTTGCTGCTTGTGATGTGGCGCTATGGGGCATAGAGTTTGCGCCACAAGGCCGTCGCTCGTTGCTGCGCATTTATATTGAGACGCTGCCAGAAGAGCAGGCTCAGGGCAAACACGTCACTATAGAAGACTGTGCGGCGGTGAACCATCAAGTCAGCGGTATTCTTGAAGTGCATGATCCCATCGCAGGTGAGTATGTCTTAGAGGTGTCATCGCCTGGTTTTGATCGCGCGTTTTTCTCAGATGAGCAAATGCATGCATATGTTGGTCAAACCATCAGCCTGCGCTTGATCCAAGCGATCGGGGCAGGTGAGCAAAAACGCCGTAAAGTGACAGGTACGCTAGACAGTATCGATGCCACTTCATTGAAGTTGACGGCGGCTGATGGCGAGCAGTTTGATATTGCGTTAAGTAATATTGATAAAGCCAATCTGGTATACGAAGATGCTTAGGTGGTCTACCTGAGCGACTGCACAAATGACCTAGATGGTTTATGTTGAAAAACAACGTTAATACATTAATGATAAAATTTAAGTCAATTAAAAAATGATAGGACAGGTATAGCATGAGTCGTGAAATCTTAACGGTAGTAGAAACTGTCAGTAATGAAAAGGGCTTAAATCCTGAAGATATCTTTGAAGCTATAGAAGATGCTTTGGTGGTATCAACCAAGAAAAAAGTATATACCGACCAGCCAGAAGTGGCGGTACGCGTATCAATCGACCGTGCAACTGGCGACTATGATACTTATCGTTATTGGACAGTGGTTGCCGATGAAGATCACGAAATGCCTGCTTGTCAGTTGGCCATCAGTGACTTAGATCAAGACGAGTGGTCCATTGGTGACATCAAAGAAGAGCAGATCGAGTCGATTGAGTTTGGCCGTATCGCTGCCACACAAGCCAAACAAGTCATTATTCAAAAGATCCGTGAAGCGGAGCGTGCGCTAGTTGCAGACGCTTTTGAGCCACGTATCGGTGAGATGATGTATGGCGAAGTAAAAAAACAAACTCGTGATGGCTATATCATCGATTTAGGTGATAATGCCGAAGGCTATTTGTCACGCGATCAGATGTTGCCTCGTGAGCAGTTACGTCCAAAATCACGTATCAACGCTATTTTATATCATGTTAACCGTGAAAACCGCGGTGCTCAGCTGCTTTTATCACGCACGCACCCTGAGATGCTCTCAGCCTTGATGCAAAAAGAAGTGCCTGAAATTGCAGAGCAAATCATCGAAATCCGTAACGTCGCTCGCTTGCCCGGGACCCGTGCTAAAATAGCAGTCAAGACCAACGACCATCGTATTGATCCAGTTGGCGCTTGTATTGGTATGCGTGGTACGCGTATCCAAGCGGTGCAGCAAGAGCTCGATGGTGAGCGTATCGATGTGGTGGTGTGGTCAGATGACCCAGCCCAATTTATCATCAGTGCGCTAGAGCCAGCCGATGTTAGCAGTATCATCCTCGATGAAGACACCCAGACCGCTGACATTATCTTTAGCACCAACGACCAGCTCGCGCGTGCGATTGGCTCACAAGGTCAAAACGTCCGTCTGGCCTCAGAGCTGACTGGTTATAAGCTCAATATGATGCTAGAAGAAGAGTATCAGCAGCGTCAAGAAAACGAATCCAAAGCCTTTATTGAGCTGTTTTATGAGCGTTTGGAGGTCGATCATGACCTGGCACAAGCGCTGGTGGATATTGGCTTTACCAGTATCGAAGAAGTCGCCTACGTACCTGTAGAGACTTTTTATGATATCGAAGGTTTGGATGACGAAGCGATTGACATCATTCAAGAGCGGGCAAAAGAAGTGGTCATCGCAGATGAGCTGGTCAAACAACAAAACATGAAAGAGCCAAGTCAAGAGCTGCAAGAGCTTGAAGGGATGACGGTCAACTGGGCCTATAAAATGGCACAAAAAGACATCATCACCGTAGATGACTTGGCAGAACAAGCCGTCTTCGATTTAGAAGATATCGAAGGATTAGATTCTGAAACTGCAGGACAACTCATCATGAAAGCTCGGGAATCTTGGTTCGATGAATAAGCGGTAACTGCATATCGCTGTCTTTTGGTGATATGCTATTGAAAATAAAGCGCTGATAACAGGCACTCATACCGTCACAGGCATTATTGCCGTATCAATACGGGCAGATGAGCGCATGAAATCAGCCTTACCCCAATCATTTGTAGCCAACAACTGAATTGAACATATAGCAAATAATAGACAGTAGGTGATAATAAATGGCAGATAAGACCGTCAAAGAACTGGCAGATATGGTAGGCAAAACCGCAAGTGCTGTAAGACAGCAACTGGTGGATGCTGGGCTGCCTGCTCGCGCAGAGGATGATCCAGTCACCGAGCTTGAGCAAGAGAAGTTGGTGACGTATTTAAAGCAAAGTCATGGTCAGCAAGAAAAGCGCCGTATTAGTCTGAAGTCTAAGACGACTAGCACTGCGCGTGTGACCGGCTCTTCAGGTAAGTCTAAGAGCGTCAATGTGGAAGTGCGTAAAAAGAAAGTCTTTGAAAAACCCAATCCAGAAAAAATGGCTGAAGAGTTGGCTGCCCGTGAGCAAGCCTTAATCGAAGCCCAAGCTCGTGCTGCTAAAGAAGCAGAAGAACGTGCTGCTGCTAAGAAAAAAGCAGAAGAGCGTCAAGCGGCAACGCTGGCCGCTATGCGTGCAAGCCTAGGTTCAAGCAAAAAGTCTGACGATAAAAACGACGATATTTCAGCCTCTGTGGTGGTAAAAAAAGGTGGCAAAGCAGCCACTGAAGTGAAGCCAAAAGAGCAACCAAAGAAAAAAGCCGCTGCGACCAAACCGAAGGTAGAAACCGCTGCTGAGCGTAAAGCTCGTGAAGCACGCGAAGCCGAGGAAGCGCGTCTGCGTGAAATTGAGGCAGAAACACGCCGCAAGCAAGCAGAAGAAGCGCAAAAGCGTACGCTTGAGCAAATGCGTAAAATGGCAGGTAAATATACCGATCGTGAGCCTGTGGCAGAAGTGCGTAAAGATGAACCGTTGGCCGAAGGTCTGGTCGGTGATGCTCTAGAAGAGTCGTTTGAAAAAGAGCGCCGTGAGATCAAGCGTGGTGCTAATAGCACGGGTGCTCGTGGCCGCCGCCGTAAAAACCAAGATGAGCGTGAATTCAAAAACCGCAAAAACGGTTTACGTTCAACGCAAGCCTCACAGCACAAGTTTGAAAAACCTGTCGAAAAAATCGTCTATGACGTCGAAATCAGTGAGCACATCACTGTTGCAGATCTTGCACAGCGTATGGCAGTCAAGGCTCGTGAAGTCATTAAGTTACTGATGAAAATGGGTGAAATTGCTCGCGAATCAGACACCATCGATCAAGCGACAGCAAGTCTGATCGTTGAGGAGATGGGTCACAACCCTGTCCTTGTCAGTGATACCAAGGTCGAAGACGATCTACAAGATGCTGTCGATGAGCGCAGCAGTAACGTGCAAACCCGTCCACCTGTCGTCACTATCATGGGTCACGTTGACCATGGTAAGACCTCATTGCTCGATAAGATTCGCGAGACGAAAGTAGCGACTGGTGAAGCAGGCGGTATCACTCAGCACATCGGTGCTTATCATGTTAAGACTGACCGCGGTGTGATTACTTTCCTTGACACCCCAGGTCACGCAGCATTTAGTGCCATGCGTTCGCGCGGCGCGCAAGCGACTGATATCGTCGTCTTGGTCGTGGCCGCTGACGACGGTATGATGCCGCAAACAGAAGAAGCCATCGACCATGCGCGCGCTGCTGGTACGCCGATTATCGTTGCTATCAACAAAATGGACAAGCCAAGTGCTGACCCAGATCGTGTCCTCAATGAGCTGACGACCAAAGAAGTGGTATCAGAAGATTGGGGCGGTGATACCCCGATGGCACGTATCTCTGCTAAGACAGGCGACGGTATCGACGAGTTGTTAGAGCTTATCGGATTGCAAGCTGAGCTGATGGAGCTAGAAGCACCGCTTGATGGTTCAGCGCAAGGTGTGGTCATCGAGTCAAGACTAGAAAAAGGTCGTGGTCCTGTGGTGAGCGTGTTGGTCAAAAAAGGCACACTCAAGCAAGGCGACTTGGTATTGGCAGGTGAATACTACGGTAAAGTGCGCGCGATGACAGATGAGCGAGGTCAGCGTATCAAGTCAGCTGGCCCTTCTATTCCTGTCGAGATTTTAGGTTTACCTGAAACGCCAGCCGCTGGTAGCGAGTTCTTAGTCGTCACTGATGAGAAAAAAGCACGTGAAGTTGCGGACTTTAGAACCAATCGTGAGCGCGAGCGTCAACTCGAGCGTCAGAACAAAATGCGTTTAGAGAACATGTTTGATCAGATGGAACAAGGCGATGTATCGACCTTAAACATCGTGCTAAAAACGGATGTTCGTGGCTCATTAGAAGCCTTACTGGCCGCCTTAAACGAATTATCAACGGACGAAGTCAAAGTCAGAGTGATCAGCTCAGGTGTGGGCCCTATCTCTGAATCTGATGTCACGCTTGCTGAATCTAGCGAAGCGGTATTGCTCGGCTTTAACGTCCGCGCAGATAGCGCCGCACGCCGCAAAGCCGATGTCGCCAATATCGATATCCGCTACTATAGCGTCATCTATGGTCTAATCGATGATGTCAAAGCGGCAATGAGCGGTATGCTAGCGCCTGAGCATCGTGAACAAATCCTTGGTATCGCTGAGGTTCGCGAAGTCTTCCGCTCTAGTAAGTTTGGTGCTGCTGCTGGTTGTATGGTGGTCGAAGGTACAATCTACCGTAACAAGCCTATTCGCGTCTTGCGTGATGACAAGGTTATCTTTACTGGTCAGTTGCAGTCATTACGTCGCTATAAAGAAGACGTCAATGAAGTACGTACTGGTATGGAGTGTGGCCTTGCGGTTCGTGGCTATGATGTCGAAGTGGGTGATAAGATCGAAGTCTTTGAAATCCAAGAGTTCGCTCGTACTATCTAAAAACAAAGCTAGATACAAACACCCCTCAGACCATAGGTTCTATCAGCCAAGTCTGAAAGGTGTGGTGGATAGACCGTAGTACAGAGGCCTAACAGGTACATCCTGCTAGGCCTTTTTTACCATAGATAAGTCCTCATAACCAAGTCACTTAACCAATAAAAATAAGCCATATTAACTAAGACATACTAATATTAAGGTAATAACATGAATCAACGTTTACAACGCTTAGCCGATCAAATCCAGCGTGAGCTTGCCGTCCTTATCCGCGACGAAGTCAATGATCCGCGTCTGACCGGTTTTGTCACCATCTCTAGTGTCAAAGTCAGTCCTGATTTGGGTTACGCTGACATTTATGTCACTATCATGGAGCCAGGGCTCGATGATGCGATGACCAAGACCAATCATGAAGAGAGCATCAATGTGCTCAATAAAGCAGCAGGATTTTTGCGTACCGAGCTTAGCCACAGCCTAAAAACGCGTACAACCCCGCGTTTGCGTTTTCACTATGATGAAGTGACAGCGCATGGTAATTATATGATGGACTTGATCAATCAGGCCGTCAGCAAAACCGAAAAAAACGAGCATGACGAGTAAGCCCATATTATGTCTATCCCAGCGAAGCAAAATGACAAGATAAAAGTCTCAGGGGTTATTTTGGTAGATAAGCCCTATGGTCTGACCTCGCAGCAAGTGGTGTCCAAGGTTAAGTATTTGTTTAAATCCCCAAACCATGACAGCAAAAAAGCAGGCCATACGGGGACGCTTGACCCCATGGCCACCGGTCTGCTGCCGATTTGTCTGGGAGAGGCCACCAAGTTTAGCCACTATCAGCTAGATGCCGACAAATCTTATCAAGCCACCATTTTGCTTGGCGGCCAGACAGACACAGGGGATGCTCAAGGCCAAGTAATTGCAACGGCTTCTGTGCCGACATTTGATGCTGCCGCTTTAGAGGAGCTTACCCAGCAGTTTTTAGGCGCGCAGCAGCAGATACCACCGATGTACTCTGCCCTAAAAAAAGACGGTAAAAAGCTCTATGAATATGCCCGCGCTGGTATCGACGTCGTGCGTGAGCCGCGAGATATTATCATCCGCTCTATTCGCCTAACAGCGCTCGATCATGAGCAGATTCAGCTAACCGTCACTTGTAGCAAAGGCACTTATGTGCGCGTGCTGGGTGAAGACATCGCTAAAGCGCTCGGTACACTCGGCCATCTCACCGCCCTGCGCCGCTTACAAGTTGGTAGCTTTAAGGTTGATAATGCTATCACTTTATCTGCTCTAGAAGATCTGCCATTGGTCGAGCGTTTCACGCAGCTGATGCCGATAGATGCCTGTATCGAGATACCTGCACAAATGACGCTGACGGCCGAGCAATGTCAGCGTGTCCATATGGGACAGCGTCTAAATGTGTCTGCACAATTGACAGATGAGCTACATGCTTATATATCCCAACAGATTCTCCAGTCTACCAGCAGCCAAGTAGTAGCAGCGGCTACTGCGGCTCACGAAACGACTGTCAGCAACACAGCTCTCGCCTCTGACGTACCAGTAGATATTCGTCTGCTAGATGAACAAGGTCAGTTTTTGGGTTTGGGTGCTGTCAGTCTAAACGGTAGGCTACAACCGAAAAAGCTTATTCAACGTTAATGTTACCGTTTTGGTTGATCAGCGGCTTATTGCCCGGTTGGCTTACTAACAGTTTACACTAATCACATATCGTCACATTTTATTGCAGGTTTCGCCTATGGTGAGACCTGTTTTTTTTGTACATTGATCAAGTCAGCAAGGGAAACGTGACATCATAATAATAAAAATACTTATGATAAAAATAACAATTAAGCGTTTTATTAAGATAATAAAAAGTAGGACGTTTGAATGGATTATAAAAATAATAATAAAGTATAAGAATAACTAGAAACGCATTATAGTTTTACTATAGAGGATTGAGAGGGAAGATAATAATAATTATCAATAAAAATATAAGTAAGTAAAAATAATGGATTATGGTTTTGCTATCTAACAATAGAATAGTAAATACCTGGCTATAACTCGATAAAAAGTAGTTTCTAACAAAGACAACGATAAGGATACAGATAACGATGAGGACCATTGCTTTTTTATTACATAATCACTTTGAACAAGCCGAGTATGAAGATGTCAATAACCAGCTAAAAGATAAGGGTTATCAGACAGTATTGATTACTACCAACAAAGACAAGCAAGTCCAAGCGATGCAGCAAGACGTCGATAAAGCAGATACGTTTACTGCTGATATTTTTGTTAGCGAAGCAGACGCGAACGACTATGACGCGCTGGTCTTGCCGGGCGGTACCGTCAATGCTGATACCATACGCGGCAAGCAAGACGCCCATCGACTGATTCATGCTATTAATGATGCTGGTAAGCCTTTAGCGGCGATTTGCCATGCGCCTTGGGTGCTTATTAATGCCGGTATCGCAAAAGGTAAGACGCTTACGGCTTATCATTCGCTAAAGACAGATTTGCAAAATGCTGGGGCAGACTTTGTAGACCAGACCGTACAAGTCGATGGTAATTTAATTACCTCACGTAATCCAGACGATATTGACAACTTCGTTGCTGCTATTGACAAAGCATTATCGTAACTGCGTATATGCAATATTTTGTCTATTACGTGTTCTGTCTAATAACTTTTAAACGCTAAGACTTATTTTACAATCAAGTTTTATAATTAAGAGGAAACTATCATGGCCAATTCAAACCCAAACGATACAAAGCTAGAACAACAACGCTCAGAATCAGCAAAGGCGGCACTAAAAAGCCAAACTGAAGACAACCACACAGAAGATTCTGAGGCGGCGGCTGATAGAATTGCTGATAATTTAGAAAATGCAAAAAAAGATCAGTAAGCAATACAGCTGATTTATAGTTGAGTTTAGCTGTAACTAAATGGAAATAATAAAAATAGGAGGGATTATGAGTCAGTCCACAGATAATATGGATCAACAAGAACAAGAAATCGAAAAACTGGCTGAGGATATCAATCCACGTGAAGATGCGACGCCAGATAGCTTAGCGGAAGCCACCACGGTGCCTCTAGAGGACAACGAGTTGGGCACGCATGCGACACAAAAAGACGCAAAAAAATAGAAGCCTTTTATAGTCAGTTGAAAAAAAACTGTCATAAGTTTCAAAGCGCTACTGGGATGAATTTTTCGCAGCCTCTGTAGTATACAGCACGCAAGGAAAATTTATACCAGTAGCGCTATAATATTTTTAAACTGAATCTACTATCATCTTTTGACGCGTTTGAGTCGGTTTGTATCTTACGCTTTTTATCACAAACTAATATGAAAAACTGCTGCGAGGTCAGCAGTTTTTTGTTATAATTGCCGCCACATTTAAATTTGGTTTGAAGATAGCATTAGGCTTAAATCATTGCGCTCATAAGGAGCGAGATGGAGCCGTGACTTATCTGCCTTTTTTAGATGATGATCTTATGTGATTGAGCTTAGCGACACTAGGTCAACTCTAGTAATGCAGGGTTGTCCTGAATGCCGTATAAGCTGTTTTACTTTTTATTTTACTGCTTTATATACCGCTCAAATTCGAGCGTATTTAAAGCTTTTAGCATTGCCGGAGATATTTATGCTAACCAATACTGATCGCGAACAAATCATTGCCCAATACCAGCGCAGCGAAAACGACACGGGTTCTCCAGAAGTACAAGTAGCGTTGTTAAGTGCACGTATCAATGATTTGCAAAACCATTTTAAAGAGCACAAAGCTGACCATCATAGCCGCCGCGGCCTTATCCGTATGGTAAACACGCGTCGCAAATTGCTTGATTACCTAAAAGGTAAAGATCTTGGTCGCTATACCACTCTTATTAGCCAGTTAGGTCTACGTCGTTAATACAGCGACGATAGTACGAGCGCTCATTCAGATAAGTGACGCCCCTTTAGGCGCTAACTGTCAAGCTTCTAGCAGAGCGCGTCACACTTACTTGCTGATATCGATACAATAGATTTTTCTAAAAACGGTGTGGAATAGTTTCACGCCGTTTTTTTATGCTTATTTATAAGAAATTAAGAATTAATACTGTCGGCATCGGTGATGCGTGTGGCACGTGTGCTGTGTGTTATTCTTACTGTCTGTTATAGTGATAATGGCCGATCGTCAGCGGTGGACGTACCGTTTTGTAATTGATTGGTCAATAGCCACAAATCACTGTAAAATAATGCATTGTTAACTTGATGGCTTAGCGATTGTTAGATAGAGGACTTGCCAGTGAGTAGGGTGTTTATGTAGGGAGTGCCAATAAGGCAGTCATCATAAATATATTGCACAAGGTAGCATAAGATGCAGGTAGCTAAGCGCGCTGCATCGGTTTTAGATAATAGATCGATCAAACGATAGTAAGACCACATCTGCACAGCCACATATACATACCAGCAAAATATCTGTGGCAGGCATGGATACAAAGATCGTAATGAGATATGCCGCCGCGGCTATGACATAGCAAATGATGTCAGTCAGCGGGCGGCTATATTCAAAGAATTTTAATGACAGATATCAGCTTTATACGATGCTGATATTAGTTTTTGTCAGTCAACATTAGGAAGATTATATGACAATGTTTAATACCATTAAGCGCGAATTTCAGTATGGCGACCAGCAGGTTGTCATCGAAACAGGACGCGTGGCTCGTCAAGCCAACTCTGTTTTGATTCATATGGGCGGGGTGACTGTCCTTGTAGCAGCGGTAGTAAAGTCAGAAGCCAAAGAAGGTCAAAACTTCTTTCCGCTCACCGTAAACTATCAAGAAAAAATGTATGCCGCGGGTAAAATCCCAGGCGGCTATGGCAAACGTGAAGGCCGCGCTAGCGAGTTTGAAACTCTTACCTCGCGTCTTATCGACCGTCCGATTCGCCCGTTGTTTCCTGAAGGCTATGTAAACGAAATCCAAATCACTGCCACCGTCGTGTCATCAGACAAGACTCAGTCTGCTGATATCGCAGCGCTTATCGGTGCGTCAGCGGCACTTGCTATCTCTGATGCGCCATTTAATGGCCCTGTCGCGGCAGCGCGTGTTGGTTTTATCAATGGTGAATATGTACTCAACCCAACGCTTGAGCAGCTAGAGAGTAGTGATCTGGATTTGGTGGTTGCCGGTACCAAGTCAGCAGTGTTGATGGTAGAGTCTGAGGCTGCAGAGCTGTCAGAAGATCAGATGTTGGGCGCTGTGTTATACGGTCATCAGCAGCAGCAAATCGTCATCGACAATATCGCCTCTTTGGCAGAAGAAGTCGGCACTGCCAAGCAAGAATTTGCGGCACCTGAGCGAGATCAGACGCTTGAGAGCAGCATGAAAGCGCAGTTTGGTGAGCAAGTGGCTGATGCCTATACCATCACCAACAAACAAGATCGCTATAGCAAACTTGATGATATCAAAAATGCTGCCATCGAAGCGCTGGCAGGGGATAGCGAAGCAGAAGACTATGACAGCAAAGTCTCTGAGATAAAAGACATTTACGAAGATCTGAAATACCGCACCGTTCGTGACAATATCTTATCAGGTAAGCCGCGTATCGATGGCCGTGACCTTGAGACCGTGCGTGCGCTAGACGTGCAAGTTGGCGTATTACCTTATACCCACGGCTCTGCGCTATTTACGCGTGGTGAGACGCAGGCGCTAGTAACCACGACACTGGGTAACAGCCGTGATGTCAATATGATTGATTCACTAAGCGGTACGATTCGTGATCATTTCATGCTGCATTACAACTTCCCGCACTTTTCTGTCGGCGAGACAGGCCGTGAAGGTATCCCTAAGCGCCGTGAGATCGGTCATGGTCGCCTAGCGCGCCGCGGTGTTCAAGCCATGCTACCAGATAGCGAGCGCTTCCCTTACGTCATTCGTGTGGTGTCGGAGATTACCGAGTCAAATGGTTCGTCTTCTATGGCGTCTGTGTGCGGTGCTAGCTTGGCATTGATGGATGCTGGCGTGCCTCTAAAAGCCCCTGTGGCAGGTATTGCTATGGGTCTGGTAAAAGAAGGCGATCGCTTTGCTGTTTTATCAGATATCTTAGGTGATGAAGATCATTTGGGCGACATGGACTTTAAAGTGGCGGGCTCAAAAGACGGTATCACTGCGCTGCAGATGGATATCAAAATCGAAGGCATCACCCCTGACATCATGGAGCAAGCGCTAAAGCAAGCGCATGCTGGTCGTATTCATATCCTTGAGGCGATGAATAAAGTCTTGCCGCAAAGCCGTACTGAAATCAACGCGCATGCACCAAACTATGCGGTCATCGAGATCAATCCAGACAAGATCCGTGATGTCATCGGTAAAGGCGGCGCCATGATTCGTCAGTTGACTGAAGAGACTGGTGCAGTCATTGATATCGATGACGGTGGTACGATTCGTATTTTTGGTGAAAACAAAGCAGCGACCAAAGCGGCAATTGGCAAAATCGAAGCGTTGACGGCTGAAGTGGAAGTAGGCAAAACGTATGCCGGTACGGTTGCCCGCATCGTAGACTTTGGTGCCTTTGTCAATGTACTGCCAAACACCGATGGCCTTGTGCATATCTCACAAATCGCAGAAGAGCGCGTCGAGAGCGTATCCGACTATCTGAGCGAAGGTCAGGCAGTCAATGTCTTGGTTCAAGACGTCGACAACCGTGGTCGCATCAAGCTAACCATGAAGGGTGTTGAGCAAAATTAAGCTGTCGTTATAAGCGTGTGATGCGTTTTATAAACACCCAAAACCGCTTTAAGTTGTTCTTTATGAACGCTTAAGGCGGTTTTTTTTGGCCGTTATAAAGCCGATAGCTCATACAACACAATCAATATAGTTAGCTGAATGTAAAACTGTTATAGATTTAAACGCGCTACTGGTATAAATTTTACTTGCGTGCTGCGTTCCCAGAGGCTGCGCAAAATTCATCCCAGTAGCGCTATGACATTTTTAGAGTGTAACGACTATATACATGTTGCTGGTGTCGACTGGTGTGTCGGTTAGACTTAAGCAAGCACGGATGCTATTTGGCAGATTGCCTTAATGGATGCTTAAACGTCAAAATGCTTGGGGACGTGTATATCGATACGCAGTTTGGGCAGATCTTGTAAATGCTGCATCAAAAGCGGTAATGTCTCTGTAGCCCAATCTGGCGGTACGGCGTTTGCTAAATGCGCGGTAGCAGGTGAGTGCTGCCGCGTAGTATCATAAATTAAGGGGCGGGCCAGAAGAGCGGCCCTACGCATTCCTTGATAGCGTATCAGCGGTATCAGCTGCTCACGTAACTGTATCAACGCGGCAGTCAGCCAGCGCATACGAGCCGAATGGTAGGGATGGTCTGATATCACAAGATTGGCAATGTGGCTTGGCTGATTGCCATTACTACTGGCTGCAAGTCCCGCTTGCTCGCGCATGCGCTTATGCAAAAGACAGCTGCCCACGTGCAAGCTACCGTCGCGGCAGGCACGATGATAGCGCTGGTAGTTGTCAGGAAACAGCGTTTTGGCGCGTGTGAGAATAGGGTCTAACAAAATGCCAGCAGTATTGACAGGTAGGATAAGCAGCTGCGCGCTACTATTTAAGATAGGGGCGTGAGTGAGTTGGATGCTTGCCATGATCAGCCCCTTAAAAAAATCCTTATTGCTCAGTGGTTTTGCTGGCGTTATCCGCTTCTAGCTGGGCGATTTGCTGTTCGAGTAGAGCGATTTGCTCTGCTTTCATATTTGCAAGTTTTTTATTCATTGCTAATTGCTCAGCGGCCAGTTTTTCTTGCTCGGCGAGACGTTGGCGCTCATCTTCTAACCGATCAATCTCTTCTTTGGCTAAGCTATTACTCTGTGGTAGCGGTGCTTGTAGGATGGATTTTGGATCTGGTATTTGGTTGCTGGCCATCGCAGCGCTATTGTTTTCGGTATTTATCGTATCATTATCACGGCTGGTGCTATCATCAGCCGTGTCATCTATATTACCTTCTACAGCACTCTTTTCTATATCGCTCTTTATATCATCTGGTGAGACATCTGGAGACGCTACCGTATTTGTTGTTTTAGTCTGTTCAGCTAAGGCCGACGAGGATTGGTCGATAGGCTCGCTTACTTTAGGCTGAGACTGCGTCCAAATAAAGTAACCAAAAGCTGCAACAAGCAAAACCAATATCACAGCGACTGCAGCTTTTGAGTGCGATTTAGAGGGCTTGTTGTTTAGATGCTTATTTAATAAAGGGTGCGGTTTTTTGTTTTTCATACTTTGGTCGATTTATGTCAAAGATATCAGTGCCCATACTATAGCAAACTCAAAATAAAAAGCCTATCTATTAAAAGATAGGCTTAAAACACCGTTAAAGAATAAAGCACGTCGCTATCATCAAATAGCGACATGTGCCGTTTAGGGCTTAAACTTCACTGTTCCGCTGGTGCCTGTCGCCATGGCATCGCGAGCGATCTGGTCTTCGGCATGGTTTTTGGCACTGATGGCATCAGGGTCTGGACGGCGCTCTGTGTGCCCGCACTGGGTACACTCGATATATTCATCAGCTACGGGCGTGACGATATTTATCTGCACCACCGCATCCATCGCCTGACATTTAGGGCAACGAACGCCTGCTAAAAACCGGCGCTTGGGGGTTGATGATTGATAACGCATTTAGATGCCCTCGCGCGTGCTGTGACGCGTGCTATGAGTAGTATCGGTATTTTGCATGCCTTGAGTCGCGACAAAACCGCTATGGCGCAATAAAGCATCAATACTGGCACTACGGCCACGGAAGTTTTCAAAATTGGTCTTGGCAGGGAAGCTACCACCGACCGACAAAATCGTCTCACGAAACGCCTTACCAGTGATAGGGTTAAAGATACCCTCTTCTTCAAACTTACTAAAGGCATCGGCAGAGAGTAGCTCTGCCCATTTGTACGAGTAGTAGCCAGCCGCATAGCCGCCTGCAAAGATATGACTAAAGCCATTGGCAAAACGGTTGTAGTCGGGCGTTTGCATGAGAGCGACGTCACGACGTACCGCATCTAGTGTCGCCAAAATACCCTCATAATCAAGTGCTGGCGTGTGTGCATGAATCAGCAAATCAAACAAGGCAAACTCGATTTGACGTAAGGTCTGCATGCCGCTTTGGAAGTTTTTTACCGCCAGTAGGGCATCAAGCTTATCGGTTGGTAGAGGCTCGTCAGTATCGACGTGATTACTAATCAGCGCGATGCCCTCGCTGTCCCATGCCCAGTTTTCCATAAACTGACTGGGCAGCTCGACGGCGTCCCATTCAACCCCATTGACCCCAGCCACATCGCCGACCGTCACTTGGGTCAATAAATGATGGAGACCGTGACCAAACTCATGAAATAAGGTCAATACCTCATCATGGGTTAATAAGCTTGGCTTGCCATCTAAGGCAGGGGTGAAGTTGCCAACCATAAAGCAAACTGGTAGCTGCTGATGCTCTGTGGCCTCATGACGATAGCGCGACTGAAAGCCACTCATCCATGCGCCGCCGCGCTTGCCGCTACGAGCAAACAAGTCGAAGTAAAACCCTCCAAGCAATGTATTATCGGCATCAAACAACTGATAAAAACGCACGTCATCGTGCCAGCGCGATACCGACGCGCTGTGCTCTTGTACCTTGATACCGTATAAGCGCTCAACGATTGCAAACAAGCCGCTGATGACCTTTGGTAAGGGGAAATATGGACGGATCTCTTCTTGCGACAAGCTAAACTTGCTTTGTTTAACTTTTTCGGCGATATAAGCGCTGTCCCAGGGCTGTAGCTCAGTAATGCCGTAGTCTTGGGCGCATGTCTGTAGTTGCGCTAAGTCCTGCTGCGCCGCTGGCGTGGCCTGCGCGGCCAAGTTGCGTAAAAAGTCTTCGACCTCTGTCACACTGTCCGCCATCTTGGTCGATAAAGAAACCTCTGCATAATTATCAAAACCCAACAGCTTGGCTTTTTGTTCACGCAGCTGCAAAATCTGACTCATGATATCCGCGTTATTTAGCGACTCGCCTTTGGCATTGGTATGCGTGTCAAACTCTGAGGCACGGGTCACATACGCGCGGTATAGCGTCTCGCGCAAATCACGGTCGTCGGCATGGGTCATGATGGCCAAATATACAGGGATGTTTAAGCTGGCTACATAATAAGGCGTTGGTAGTGCATCGACATCGGCCTGTGAGAGCGTACCACGAGCCAGCTCACGCGCTTTATATTGTTCACCGGCATCTGCTAGCAGTGCTAAGCCACTGTCGGTTAACCCTGCCAACTGCGCTTGGCTAAGCGGCAGAGCATAAGCTTGAGTGGCGTCCAAAATATGGTCTGAAAACGTCGCAGATAAAGTTGAGAGCTTGCTTTGAATATCAGCAAAAGTGGCTTGCTCCTCTTTTGGCAATGCCACGCCTGATAGCTCAAAGCTACGCAGTGCCAGCTCAATCGCCCGTGCGCGCGCAGGCTCAAGCGCTGCAAAAAACGCTGTGTCATTTTTGATGGCTTGATAACGGCCAAAGAGCGGTTGGTGTTGGCCGACACGTGTGCCATAAGCAGAAAGCTTGGGGAGCAGCTCGTGATGTACCTGACGGATATCATCATTGCTCATCACGCTATTTAGATGCGACAAAATCCCCCAACTGCGGTCCAACGCCAGATTGATATGGTCAAAGCTCATCACATCTGCCAGTGCTTGCTCAGCACTGATTTGGCGATCAGTTGGCAAGGAGTCTAAAGCGGGCATTGTATCTAAAAAAGCATTGGCCGCATCAATGGCGCTGCGGACTTGGTCTTGTAGGATGGCGAGTGAGACGTTGTCAAAATCGACAAGGTGTAATGCTGGAGAAATGGCTGTCATAGCGGCGTCCGATATCTGATATGAATAATTGACAATCATGCGTTTGGCATGAGCGTGTAGGTGGCCTTATTGTTTTATTTATAAGCTGTATAAAAGATGGGTTCGTTTGCCAAAAATACAACCTACGCGCCAGTCATACCGCAAACAGCGCAAAATCGCAAACGGTGTAAACAGTGCAACAAAACAATGAGCGCACAAAATCATGTAAACAATCCGTCATTTTTTGAGTCAGGCAAGTTTATATACAATAAAGAGTGCTTCGCTTACAAAGCGCTATCATTTGCTTGCAAAGTCACCCTATAGAGTGTGAGGTTTAGCTGTTAGCATCAAGGTAATGGACTATCAGCACAGACATGACACATGACAGACAGTACAACATAAAAACAAGCAGCTCTGTCTTTTAAATGGATGTTTTTCTAAGCGGTTTTTTTAATAAAAGACATCGTTTAATAAACAATAAGTGTAATAAATATTAGGTTTAATAAACACTAAAAAGCCATGAAACCATAATAAAACAAGGAGCAATATATGAAAGCAACTCTAAAGAGCTTACGTGAAACCAAAGCCAACCCTGCGGTCAGTATCTTTGTAAAAACGCATCGTGAGCACCCGGCCAACGATCAAGACCCTATTGCCCTAAAAAACCAATTAAAAGTCGTCGAAGAGCGCTTAAATAGTGAGTATGATAAGCGTACGGCTACTACTATTTTGGACAATATCTACGCAAAAACCAAAGAGCTCAACCATAACTATAACCTTGACACCTTAGCGATATTTGCCAGCACCGATGATGTAAAAGTCATCCGTATGCCGATCGATACCCAAGAGCGCGTCGTTATCTCAGATCGCTTTGCCACTCGTGATCTAGTACGTGATATGGCAAGTGCCGTCCACTACTACACCGTGGTGCTAACCCGCGAACATGCGCGCCTCATCGAAGCCTCGAACGATCGCGTCATCAGAGAGTTTGACAAAGATGACGATGCACAAAACAACATGGAAAACATCCCATTTCCTGTAGAAAATAATGGCCCCTATACCACAGGCGATGGTGGCTCAGATCGCTCATCAAACAACGAAAGCAGCTATCTCAAAGAGTTCTTTAATCAAGTTGATAAAAGCGTGCAAGAGCTGTGGGGCGAGAATAAAATGCCGCTGGTCATCGTGGGTGATGCCAAAAACATCGGCTACTATAAAGAAGTCTGTGACCGTCCTGACAACATCATTGCTACCGTCACCAATGCGACCAACCTAGAAGATGGCAGCGCTCAGCATATCATCGATAGCGTACAAGAAGCGGTCGAGGGCTATCGCTCGTCGCTACATCAAGAAGCACTCGGTGAGATAGATAAAGCACGTGGCGCCAGTATGCTCCAGACTGACTTGCAAGAAGTCTATCGCAGTGCCTATCAAGGCGTAGGCGAGACCCTCTATGTCCGCCGTGGTTATATCCAGCCTGCAAAGATAGATGAACAAGCGCAGACCCTGAGCCTCGCAGACGACCCAGCTGCTGATGGCGTGACGGATGATGCCATCGGTGAAATCATTGAGCATGTCATTCATAATGGTGGTAAAGCGGTGTTTATGCCACAAGATATCATGGGTGCAGACCAACCGATTGCTCTGGTGACTCGCTATTAAATTGGGGCTGCCAGATACTGGCGTTATACGATGACGCATTAGCCATCGGCGGCAGTTAGGTATAACATAAGAGCATTGGTTCACAACGAATCAATGCTCTTTTTATGTCGGTTTTGGCTCACCGCAGACCATGCCGCCCTTATCCTACCATACTGAGTTTATGACCAAACCTATGACTACCACGACTTCTTTTGTTTTAACCAGCTATAACATTCATAAAGGCATGTCGCCGATGAACCGCCAAGTCAAAATACAAGGCATCGCGCAAGCGCTCGATATCATAGGTTCTGATGTGCTGTGTTTGCAAGAAGTGCAGGGTCAAAACCTAAAGCGCAATATGCAATACAATGAGTACCCTGATCAGTCTCAGCATGAGTGGTTTGGCGAGTACCTAAAACTGCAAAACAGCTACGGCAAAAACTCAGAGTACGAAAATGGCCATCATGGCAACGCGGTACTCAGCCGCTTCCCATTAGACCCAAAGCATAACGTCAATATCACCGTCAATAAGCTAGAGCAGCGCGGCGTTCTCCACTGTGAAGTACAACCCATCGGCTGGGAGCGGCCAGTGGTGGTATTGTGCGCGCATCTAAACTTGTTTGAGCGCGACCGTATCAAACAGTACGAGGCCATCGCCAACTATGTACGTAACGAAATCGATGACGACCAACCTCTGGTTTTGGCCGGGGATTTTAATGACTGGAAAAAAATGTCTTGTGATAAGCTGGCGGCCAGCCTCGGCATGACGGAAGCCTTTAAGCACTGTCATGGCAAGCTCTTGCCCACCTTTCCAGCCAAGCTACCAGTGCTCAGCTTAGATCGTATCTATGTGCGTAATCTGACGGTCAAAGACGCATGGGTGCACACGGGCAAGCCTTGGTCGACCCTATCTGATCATCTGCCGCTTAGTGCTGAGCTGACCTTATAGCGGGTGCAGCTTATGAGAGTGACGACACCGACCCTGATGTATGATTACGTGTATAAACATATGTATAAAAAGCCAAAAACACTTTAATCAATAGACGGATAAGGATATATACCATGTCTAATTTAACAACCGAAAAACAACTGCCAACCACGCAACACGCTGTCCTCATCAAAGAGTTTGGTGCACCTAAAGTGATGCAGTACCAAGACGGGGTGGCGATGCCATCGTTGGCAGACGAGCAAGTTTTGATCGAAGTGGCGTATGCAGGGATAAACCCCGTCGATTATAAAACGCGTCAAGGCAAAGGCTGGGGCGCAGAGGCAATTCAAAACAATAAGTTTGATAAAAATGAGCCAGCAATTTTGGGTTTCGATGTCGCAGGTACGGTGGTAGATAGCCGTAGTGATAAATTTGCCATCGGTGATCAGGTGGCGGCTTTGAGCTTTGAGGGCAGCTGCTACGCTGAATATGTGGCAGTGGATGCCAAACTGCTGGCCAAAGTGCCCAATCCTGTCACACTAAAGCAAGCAGGCGCACTGCCTTGTATTGGTCAAACCGCGCTACAGTTTGTTGAGTTTGCTGCTATCAAAAAAGATGAGCACGTCGTCATCAATGCACCCGCAGGCGGGGTGGGGCACCTAGCGATACAGCTATTGATGGATAAAGTAGACAACGACGATATCAAGGTCACGGTCATTTGCTCACCTGAGAAGTATGACAAGCTTGCAGACTTAATCGATACAGACAAGCTGGCAGGCTGGATTGACTATACCAAAGACGCGGCGTTTCCTGATCTACAAGCTGATGTGCTACTGGACCTGGTCGGTGATGAGGCAGGCGTACGAGCGCTGAGCGTGCTTAAGCCTGCGGCTCGGGTTTTTGTTTTGCCGACTATCTGGGTTGATAAACTCAAAGCAGCAGGTGAGCAAAAGCAGCTAACGGTCACAGGCTACAAAGCGCAGCGCAGCGGTGATGATATGGCACGCGTTTTACAACTCATCGCTGATGATAAGTTACACTTAAAGATTCAAAGCGTCTACCCACTCTCTGACGTGGTGGCGGCGCATCATGAGCTACAAAAAGGCGATGCCTTTGGCAAGATAGTCTTACAAGTAAAACAAAAAAGCGATTAGCCAGACCCATGCAGTTATATTCGTTAAGTTGGCTGTAGGTGCCGAAAAGTTAGGCTGATGCGCCCATCGGCGACGGTTTTTGTCTTAGTGATGCTGTGTTTCCAAAAGCGCTGCGTCTCGCCATGCATGACGATTAGCTGACCGGACTCAAGATAAAGCGCGACTTTATCTTGAGTTTTTTTGTGCTTAAAGACAAATTTGCGTGTGGCACCCAGTGATAAAGAAGCAATCACAGGCTGCGCGCCCAGCTCTTTTTCATCGTCGGCGTGGTAGCCCATGCCATCATGCCCTGCCGGGTAGTAATTGAGCAGACAAGAATTGAAATTGACATCAATACCGATGCTTGATAGTTGCTGTTCGATATAAAGTTTCACGTGAAACACGGTGTCTGACCATGGCAAGCTGTGACGGGTATGACCTGAGTACTGATAGCTAAGCTCTTTTTCACCCATCCATACCACTTGGCGAGTGGTGATGTGCGTCTTACCAAATAAGGTTACGATATCAGGCTGCCATGGTAGCTCGGTCAATAATGCATCGTAGAGCTGGCAGTGATCATCGATGATGCAGCCGAAGTCATTTACCCTGCCATCGTAAGGCAATAAGTTATCGGTTGGGGCAGGGGCAAAAAGGTCGCTCATGGCTTACATTGCTCAGCTTAGTGATTGTTTTCATAATGCCCATTGATAATTTGTGCGCACAGTTTGGGCGCTTCCATTGGCAAAAGATGGCCGTAATCTGGTAAAGAGATGATACTGTCGGCAGGGACAAATTTTTGCCACTGCTTACGGACTTTATTGCTAATAAATAAGGTTGGCTTGCCCGTGATCAATGTATAAGGGCAGCGAAGGTTTTTTAGAGCGGTGTCGATATGCGGCGCACCAAAATAGTTGGCAAGCTCTTGCTCTGGGGCAAACATCAGCGTGTGGCTACCATCGGCATTGACGCTCAAGCTTTGCTCAGCAAACACGTATAAATGCGCATCGCTAATGCGTTTGTAGGCTCGGTTGGCTCGTAGGGCTTGATAGTACGCATCAACGCTCGTCCAAATAGCGGGTTTGGTCAGTGTGCTTTTAAAAGGCTCTCGACTGAGCAAAAACCGCCGCGGCAATAAGTTATACAGTCGTGCTTGGTTTTTGGTAAAGGTGACCGGCTCTATCAAATACAGCTGGGAGAATAAATCTGGACGTTTGGCGGCGGCCATGGCGGTGGCAGTGGCACCTTGCGAATGACCGATACCCACCACAGGCCGATCTTGGGTGCGCTCCAAAAACTCAATCAATAGCTCAGCGTCTTGCTCTCGAGTGAGGCGGCGTTTTTGCGGCTTATCGTACCAGTAGCCGCGTAGGGCAAGCGCACTGATATCAAACGTTGCTGCCAGCTCATGCAGCAGCGGCGTATAAGTACCGACCGTAAAGCTGTTGCCTCCATAAAAGTGCGCAGGCGCACGTTTGTTGTGCTCTGCTGCTACTGATGGGTTGATACTGCCAAGGTCGTAGTAGCGTGCTTGTTTGCCGCTTAAATTGATACGATGGGTAAAGGCTTCCATAAACTGCCCACTTCCTTATGTTTTATTTTTATGATGATGGTGGTCTAGGGGGTGTCTTCGCCCAAAAAACCGCCGCTTTGACGCTGCCACAAGCGCGCATAGACGCCGTCTTGTGCCAACAGCTCGTCATGGCTACCTTGCTCGATGATTCGACCTTTTTCCATCACCACCAGCCTATCGAGTGCAGCGATGGTAGAGAGGCGATGGGCAATGGCAATCACAGTTTTGCCGGTCATGATATCGTTGAGGCTCTCGGTAATGGCAAACTCAATCTCAGAGTCAAGCGCGCTGGTGGCCTCATCCAATAACAAGATCGGCGCGTTTTTTAGCATAACACGAGAGATGGCGATGCGCTGACGTTGACCGCCGGAGAGTTTGACGCCGCGTTCACCCACTTGGGTATCAAGACCTGTATTGCCTTTATCGTCATATAAGTCTTTGATAAAGTCCCATGCTTGAGCTTGTTTGGCGGCATGGATAATCTCTTCGTCAGAGGCGCCGGGACGGCCATAAGCGATGTTTTCACGTATGGTACGATGCAGCAGTGAGGTGTCTTGGGTCACCATACCGATCTGCTGACGCAGAGAGTCTTGTGTGACATCATCGATCGCTTGACCATCGATATATATCTTACCGCGATCGACATCAAAAAAGCGCAGCAGCAAGTTGACCAACGTGGATTTGCCCGCTCCTGAGCGCCCAACCAAGCCGATTTTTTCTCCTGGTTTGATATCCAAATAAAAGTCATCAAGCAGCTTGACCGAGTTGTCTTGCGCCATGTCAGTGGTCGCTACCGACGGTTTAAATGTTTTATCGGTGGCGTGATAGTTATCTTGGTCTTCATTCTCATAGCTAAAGTCGACATGATCAAAGACGATATGCCCCTCGGTGACGCGTAGTTCAGCTGCGTCTGGCTTATCGACGATCGTCTGCGGCGCGGATAGTGTGCGCATGCCGTCTTGTACCGTGCCGATACTCTCAAAAAGGCTGGCGGTTTGCCACATGATCCAGCGCGTCAGACCATTGAGGCGTAGCGCCATCGCCGTCGCCGCGGCAATCGCCCCGACCCCGACCGCGCTTTGTTGCCATAGATACAGGCCAATCCCTGCGGTACTACTGACTAAAATCACACTGATAAGATGGGTGAAAATCTCTAAATAACTGACCCAACGCATCTGCGCATGTACCGTTCCTAAAAACTGCCCCATGGCGTTTTTGGCATAACCAAGCTCACGGCGTGAGTGGCTAAACAGCTTGACAGTCATGATATTAGCATAGGCATCGGTGATGCGCCCCGTCATCAACGCGCGCGCATCTGCTTGTACGATGGCGGTTTGTTTGAGCTTTGGAATAAAATACCATATCGCCAGAGCCACCAACCCAAACCAAAGGATAAAGGGAATCAATAACAAGCTGTCTAAATTAAATAAAATAAGGCCACTGGTCACAAAATATACGGTGACATACATAAACATATCTGTGACGGTCATCACCGTATCACGCACCGCAAGCGCGGTCTGCATGACCTTGGCCGAGACACGTCCAGAAAACTCGTCTTGATAAAACTGCATGGACTGCCCAAGCATACGCTGATGAAAACGCCAGCGCATCTGCATGGGAAACACGCCTTGCAAGGTCTGAAAATGAATAAACGAGGATAAGGCAATCCAAAACGGGCTGACAATCATCACCGCCAGCATCAGCAGCAGCATATCGCCTTTTTCTAGCCATAAGTTCTGCGGCGTATAGACGCCAAGCCAATCGACGATATCGCCAATCCATGCAAACAGCATTGCTTCATAAATGCCGATGCCTGCTGACAACACCATAAATAGCAGCAGCCAGCCGCGCAGCCCCTTTGTACAAGCCCACAAAAACTGCAGCATACCGTCACGAGGCGAGGGCAGCGGCATGGGGGTAGTGGGGAAGGCCGGTAAGCGGTTTTCAAAAAAGCGAAATAGAGCATTCATAGGCAGTGATAAAACATCAATAGCAGTACGCCAAAACAAACGATGACGGTCGTTATTTTGAATCTTTACTTTGTGATTGGGAGTGATGGCTATTTTAGCAAAATTTCCTGTCAGACCTGCAGGCTAATTGTAATTGCGTGCATATAGATGCCATGAGTATCAGCACAACAAAACACCAAAAAGCCATTGTTGTATTGGAAATATTTTGTTACATTCAGTGGTTTTATAGTGTTTGCCATGGTTTTGTGTATTGCTGACGTGCGGTGTTGCTCTGACATGAATCAAGGATAGAGGTAGGGATTATGATGTATTTGGTGATAGCAGTACTGTGCAGTGTGGCCGTCTCGGTACTGCTCAAAATCCTGCGGCAAAAAAATATCGATATTCGCCAGACCATCGTCGCAGGTTATCCCGTGGCTTTTTTGCTGACATGGTTTTTATTAACGCCAGATGTCAGCAGCATAAGCACGCTTGGCAACGCATGGGGCATCATTCTGGCGCTTGGGATACTGCTGCCGACGGTTTTTATTATCTTGGGCCGTGCGATTGCATCGGTCGGCATGGTCGCAACCGATGCCGCCCAGCGCTTGTCGTTGATTATTCCCATTATCGCCGCTTTTTTGTTATTTGGTGAGGTGCTGACGGGCACGCGAGTGCTTGGTCTGGTCTTAGGGTTTTTGGCGTTGGGAGCTTTGGTTTACCGGCCCAAACATACCGGTGGGGGCGAGAACACTAGTATGAGCCCGCCCGCCGCGCGTACCCCGCTATGGCTATTTGGCGTATGGGCAGGCTATGGCATCGTTGATATCTTATTTAAAAAAGTCGCCAAACAAGGCACGGCCTTTCCACTGACACTGTTTGTCAGCTTTGGCGTTGCAGGATTGTTATTGCTGATTTATTTGCTTGTGACACGCGTGCGTTGGCAGGGTAATGCCTTGGCAGCAGGGCTACTACTGGGCGCTCTAAACATGGGCAATATCTATGCGTATGTGCGCGCCCACCAAGTATTGTCCGACTCTCCTAGTATTGTCTTTACTGGGATGAACGTCGGGGTCATCGCCGTCGCGACGCTCATCGGTGTGGCTGTGTTTAAAGAGCGGCTCGGTCGTATCAATGTGCTAGGCTTGCTGCTGGCGATTGGCTGTGTGGCGGTACTGTTTTTGGCATAAGAGTTTGATGTAAGGCTTTGATGTACGTGGTTTGGCATAATATTCTTATACCTATAGTCGATGCACTCTAAAAGAGCATCGTAGCGCTACTGGGATGCTGTTTTTAAATGTAGGTTGTGCAGCCTCTGAGAGCGCCGCACGTCAGTAAAATTTATATCAGCAGCGTGTTTAAATTTATATAACCGTTTTATTTTCAACTAGCTATTTCAACTGGCTATTTTCAACTGATATATCATAAAAATTGGCGGCGCTGTCACGCATCCTATATAGGCAGATAAAGCATCCTATGGTAAGGTTGTCTACAAATAGCAAGGCTCATATAGATTGAGTCGATTGGTGATGTTTGGCTTTAATCAATAGAAATAGGATACTTTTTCAATGGAATACCAAAAACAACGACAGCGTATAAAGGATGGTTCAGGGTTTATCGCCGCGCTTGATCAAAGCGGCGGTAGCACACCAAAAGCCCTAGAAAACTACGGCATCAGTAGCGATGCTTATGACAATGATGACGCGATGTTTGATCTGGTGCACGAGATGCGCGCGCGTATCATGACTTGTGATGCCTTTGATAATGAGCGTGTCCTTGGCGCGATTTTATTTGAAGACACCATGGAGCGCGAGGTCAATGGCAAGCCAACGGCAAACTATCTGTGGGAAGATAAAAACATCGTGCCGTTTTTGAAGGTCGATAAGGGTTTGGCCGAGCAAATGAGCGGCGTACAAGTCATGCGCCCGATGCCAGACTTGGACGCGCTACTGGATAAAGCCAAAAACTATCCCGTGTTTGGCACTAAGATGCGCTCAGTCATTTATGAGCCAAGTGTCGATGGTATCGAAAAAGTAGTGCAGCAGCAGTTTGATGTGGCTAAGCAAATCCTCTCCAAAGGCTTTATGCCAATCGTTGAGCCTGAGGTTAGTATCGATAGCGCCCAAAAGCATGAGTGTGAAGTGATACTCAAAGCGGATATTTTGCGAAACCTCGAGCGTCTAAATGACGACCATCAAGTGATGCTAAAACTAACCTTGCCCACCGACGGCGGATTCTATCAAGAGCTGATTGATCATCCAAAAGTACTCAAAGTCGTGGCATTATCTGGCGGTTATAGTCGTCGTGAGGCCTGCGAAAAGCTTAAGCAAAACCCCGGTATGATTGCCAGCTTCTCACGCGCGTTTACCGAAGGGTTGAGCAAACAACAAAGCGATAAAGAGTTTGCTGATACCATGAACGCCTCAATTGAAGAGATTTATCAGGCGTCAAATGTGTAAACAGCTCTTTGGCTAAGAAATACTTATCATAAAAAAAGCTCGCTTCTACAGGCATAAGAAGCGAGCTTTTTGCTATATAAAGTAATTAAATATACAGCAGTCAAATCAGCGGAGTTATACCTCTTTATACAGCTGTCGACCCTCGCTATGGTATTTTTCAGTCATCTCTTTCATGCCTTGCTCAATCTCAGCGGTGCTCATAGCGTCTGTGCCTAAGCTTTCTGACGCGTCCAAACCTTTAGCGTACTCGCGGACGTTTTGGGTGATTTTCATCGAGCAAAATTTCGGCCCACACATCGAGCAAAAGTGTGCTGATTTATGCGCGTCTTTTGGCAGCGTTTCATCATGGTATTCGCGGGCGGTATCAGGATCGAGCGCCAGATTAAACTGATCATCCCAGCGGAACTCAAAGCGCGCCTTAGACAAGGCATTATCGCGAGCTTGCGCGCCTGGGTGGCCCTTAGCCAGATCAGCGGCATGCGCGGCGATTTTATAGGTAATAATGCCGTCTTTGACATCCTTTTTATTCGGCAGTCCTAAGTGCTCTTTTGGTGTCACATAACAGAGCATGGCGGTGCCAAACCAGCCAATCATCGCCGCACCGATAGCACTGGTGATATGGTCATAACCGGGTGCGATATCGGTGGTCAGCGGCCCTAAGGTATAAAACGGCGCGTCGCTGCAAGTCTCTAGCTGTAAGTCCATATTTTCTTTGATGCGGTTCATCGCCACATGTCCGGGGCCTTCGATCATCACCTGTACATCGTGCTGCCATGCGATTTTCGTTAGCTCACCAAGCGTGCGCAGCTCACCGAACTGCGCTTCGTCATTGGCATCTTGCAAGCAGCCAGGACGCAGACCATCACCTAAGCTAAAGGCCACATCGTACTGCTTCATAATCTCGCAAATCTCTTCAAAATGGGTGTATAAAAAGCTCTCTGTATGATGGGCAAGGCACCACTGCGCCATGATAGAGCCGCCGCGAGAGACAATACCTGTGAGTCGATTGGCCGTCAGTGGCACATAGCGCAGCAGCACGCCTGCATGAATGGTGAAGTAATCAACGCCTTGTTCGGCTTGCTCGATAAGTGTATCGCGGAATATCTCCCACGTTAGGTCTTCGGCGATGCCGTCGACTTTTTCTAATGCTTGATAAATTGGTACCGTACCGATGGGCACAGGCGAGTTACGAATCAGCCATTCACGGGTCTCGTGGATATGATTGCCTGTCGACAAATCCATGATGGTATCCGCGCCCCAACGCGTGGCCCATGTCATCTTCGACACTTCTTCATCGATAGACGAGCCAAGTGCTGAATTACCGATATTGGCGTTAATCTTTACCAAAAAATTACGCCCGATAATCATCGGCTCAGACTCAGGGTGATTGATATTATTTGGGATGATGGCGCGACCGGCCGCGACCTCGCTACGCACAAACTCAGGGGTGATGATTTTTGGGGTATTGGCACCAAAGCTCTCGCCGTCATGTTGGCGCATATCGGTCAGTTCATGCTGTTTTTGCGTCTCACGAATGGCGATATATTCCATCTCAGGGGTGATGATACCGCGGCGCGCATAATGCATCTGGGTGACATTGCCTGCTTTACCATTGACTTTTTTGGCGCGGCGCGGCTTATCAATATGGGCAAACCGTAGATTGGCTGTGGTGATATCACGCGCACGCGCTTGCCCGTATGAGCTGGATAAACCGTTTAGCTGCTCTGTATCACCGCGCTCGGCTATCCAGCCCTCGCGCAGTTTGGGCAAGCCGCGGGTTAGGTCAATTTGGGCATCAGGGTCGGTATAGACGCCTGAGGTGTCGTAGACATAAAACGGCGGGTTTTGCTCCCAGTCGGACTCATCCACGCCCTGAATAGGCGTGGGATCTAGCGTGATCTTGCGCATCGGCACTTGAATATCAGGTCTTGAGCCTTGGATATAGACTTTTTGCGAGGCGGGGAGAATGCGGTGTAAGTCGCGCGCGTCTTCTTCAAAGCGCGTGTCTTTGGCGCTACGGTGCGCAGGTGTTTTTAGCGCGTCGGTGTTTTTCTGGGTCTTTGGAGATAGGGTTGAGGTTGTCATATGCTGTCCTAGCGTGTTGGTTTTTGAATAAAAGCAACACCGCCAGAAGCTGCGGGGGTAGCACTTATCATCTAGGCAATTTTTGCTGCGTCGTCGTCACTGGCTGTCAAATCTATCATCGCGAAAATCTGCCTTCGCGGAGGATGTCATCAACCTGTAAGCGACGCTTGGTATCTCTCATCATTATTTGGCACTACTTAACCCTATAAAGATTAGCACCACCAAGCGGGCATTTAGGCCAACAGTCATGAGGATAACAAGGCATTTCTGCCCGTCTTTGCCATACATAATAAAGTGCTGAAGACTTCCCTGCGTCGGTACTAACCGCATCAGGTTCGGCGGGTGATCTCTCAGCGAATGTACAAAGGCAGTCAGCCATTCGTACACCGCACCCCGAGTCTGTCAGTGTTGTAAATCAGTCTCATACTAACAAACTTCTGCCATGAGGGCTACTGGTGTTTGACCACCGGTATGTCAGTCAACGTGCGCACGAGGCCATGAGTCATGACACGCAGGCTAATAGCGTTAGCCTCAAGCGCCGCCAGATTTGACCCTATTTGTCATGCAGATAAAAGAGTTGGGCGGTTGTCATCAAACTGTCATAAAAACTTGTCAAGATGTCACACATGTCACCAATCATGCTTTGTTCAATCGTTGTTAAACTTTAGGAGTTCTACATGCGTTATTCGTTATTGGCAGTCGCCGTTAGTTGCACCTTAGTACTCACCGCTTGTAATAAATCCACCGACCCCGCAGAGTCAGCAGCGCAGAGTGACACCAGCGCGGCGACAGTGGCCGAAACCACCAGCACAGCGACATCTTCTCCAGCAAGCGATTTTAAATCAGCTGAGAACATCGCTATGAACATCACTGGTGCTGGCGCGTCGTTCCCGCAGCCTATCTATGCCAAGTGGTCATATGACTATAATGCCGCGACTGGCGGTCAGGTCAACTATCAGTCTATCGGCTCCTCAGGTGGCATCAAACAAATCCAAGCAAAAACCGTTGACTTTGGCGCCTCTGATGCCCCGATGACCCCTGAAGAGCTGGATGCGGCAGGACTTATTCAGTTTCCGACCGTCATCGGCGGCGTGGTACCGATTGTCAATATCGATGGTGTCGGACCAGGTGAGCTAAAGCTGGACGGCGCAACCCTAGCCGATATCTATCTGGGTAAGATTAGTAAATGGAATGACCCTGCCATCACCGCCATGAACCCAGATTTGACCCTGCCAGATGCTGCCATTACCACCGTATTTCGCTCAGATGGCTCAGGCACGACCTTTAACTTTACCGATTATTTGGCGAAGGTTTCAACTGACTGGAAAGACAGCGTGGGTGTCGATAAAACCATCAAATGGCCAACCTCTGCCACAGGGGCAGGCGGCAAAGGCAACGAAGGCGTATCAAGCTACGTCAACCGCATGAAAAACGCTATCGGCTACGTCGAGTATGCCTATGCCAAGCAAAACAACATGGCGCATGCCGCCCTAAAAAACGCGGCGGGTAATTTCGTGCAGCCATCTGCTGAGACCTTTGCTGCGGCAGGTGATATCGATTGGTCACAGCAAGCAGGCTTTTATAAAGTCATCACCAACTCTGAGACCGAGCAAGCGTGGCCCATCGCCGCTGCCACCTTTATCTTGGTACACAAGCAGCCAGAAAACCCGAAGCAAGTGGCTGGCGTGCTGAACTTCTTTGATTGGGCGTATGCTGAAGGTGATGATAGTGCCATGGCGCTTGATTATGTGCCTTTCTCTGATACCGCAGTGGCACTGTTTAAAGACAAGTGGAATGAAGTCAAAGGTAGCGATGGTCAACCCGTCTACACCCCAGCTCAGTAGTTTTTATACATATATATAGCAGAGCTTGTAAGCCCCTTTGAGACACCTATTCTCCGGTGGTTGTCTCAAAGGTTTTATCACAACAAATTTAAAAATAGCGTCATTAATGACCGTTAATAGCGCCCTTTATTAAGATTTAGTTTGTTGTGATAAGACCTGATGAGTCTTTTAAAGATTTTGATTTAATATTATTTAATGCTGAGACACTTATGAATGATTTAAGGTCGCAACTGGCAAAACAAAAACGTTACGATGCATTATTTGTCAATGCCACCAAGGCATTTGCTATTCTCGTGCTGCTATCATTGGGCGGTATTTTGCTCTCTTTGATCATTGGCGCTTGGCCAAGTATTCAAGCATTTGGCCTCGGGTTTTATACCAGTAATAACTGGGATACGGTCGCCAATGAGTACGGTGCACTAGCGCCTATTTATGGCACGCTGGTGACGTCGTTTATCGCTATTTTAATCGCTGTGCCAGTCAGCTTTGGTATTGCGATATTTTTGACTGAGATGTGTCCGACCTTCTTAAAAAAGCCCCTCGGCATCGCCATTGAGCTGCTGGCAGGTATTCCCTCTATCATCTACGGTATGTGGGGACTGTTTGTCTTTGCGCCATTTTTTGGCGACCACATTCAGCCGTGGTTTATCGAGCATATCGGCCCATTGCCTATCATCGGCAAGCTGTTTACCGGTGCGCCAATGGGATTGGGTATGTTTACCGCCTCATTGGTGCTTGCCATTATGATTATTCCTTTTATTGCCGCTACCATGCGCGATGTTTTCTCTGTGGTGCCAGACCTGCTCAAAGAGTCAGCTTACGGCATGGGCGCGACCACTTGGGAAGTGATGTTTAAAATTATCTTGCCCTATACCAAAGCAGGCGTGGTCGGCGGGGTTATCTTGGGGCTGGGTCGGGCACTGGGTGAGACCATGGCCGTGACCTTCCTTATTGGCAACGCCTTTAATATCAGTCCAAGTCTGTTTACCTCTGGCGTCACCATTACCTCAGCGCTGGCCAATGAGTTTGCCGAAGCCTCTAGTGAGCTACATCTGGCCTCGCTGCTGCACCTTGGCCTCATACTATTTATCATCACCTTTATTGTGCTGTCGCTGGCTAAGCTCATGCTGATGCGTATGGATCAAAAAGCAGGCAACCGCTAATACATAACGACATACAGACGATAGCGATATACAAGCTGACAAAAAATCTTGAAAAATGGAAATGAGTTTTATGCCTACTAATGCGATGCACTCAGCGTTACCTGCGCAGACTGGCTTTGATAGCCGCTACGACAAGCGTCTTTATAACAAACGGCGCTGGGCCAATAAGCTGGGTTTGGGTTTTGCCATATCGGCGATGGTATTTGGCTTGATTTGGCTGTTTTGGATACTGGTGACGCTGTTTATCGAAGGCTTTCAGGGCATGGTGCAAATGCCTATCTTTACTGCCGACACGCCGCCGCCGATGAGCGAAGGCGGCCTACGCAACGCCATTGTCGGCTCGGTGATGGTGGCGTTTTCAGGATTGTTTATCGGGGCGCCCATTGGCCTGATGACAGGGATTTATTTGTCTGAGTTTGCGCAAGGCAGCCTGCTTGGCAAGGTGACGCGTTTTTTAAATGACATTTTGCTCTCTGCACCCTCGATTGTCATTGGTCTGTTTATTTATGCTTTGATGGTTAAAGGTCAAGGCTTCTCTGGGTGGGCGGGCGCACTAGCATTGGCACTGATTGTAGTGCCAGTGGTGGTACGCACGACAGAAAACATGCTCAATTTGGTGCCCAATAGCATTCGTGAAGCGGCCTATGCACTGGGCACGCCGAAGTGGAAGATGGTCACGCAAGTGACGATTAAGGCGGCTCGAGCGGGGCTGACCACTGGTGTGCTGTTGGCCTTTGCCAGAATCACTGGTGAGACGGCGCCATTGCTATTTACAGCATTGAATAACCAATACTTTAGTACCGATATGGGCGAGCCGATTGCCAACTTGCCGAACACTATTTATCAGTTTGCCATGAGTCCTTATGATAATTGGCATACACTTGCATGGGCCGCTGCATTGCTGATTACTGCTTCGGTATTGGTACTAAATGTATTGGCAAGGTTTATCGGTGGTCGCAGCTCCAGCAAATAGCAGCCAGAGTAGATAACGCCTACCGCCAAATCACCTTATATATAGCAGTTACTTAAATTTATATTCATCAAGCTAGGTTGGATAACATTATGAATGACGTCATCAGCAAAACGCGTAGCACAGCAGATAGCAACAACTTTGATACGAGCACAGCCAGCTTATTAAACAGACCGATGGCGACGACCACGCAACTGTCGCAGCCAGATGCGGCAAACTTAACTAAGCAAACACAGCATGATATTCCCAAAGACATGCCAGCAGCGAAGATGCAAATTCGTGATTTAAGCTTTTATTACGGGGATTTTCAGGCACTTAAAAACATCAATATCGACATTCCTGATAAAAAAGTGACTGCTTTTATCGGGCCATCCGGCTGCGGCAAATCGACCCTGCTACGTACCTTTAACCGTATGTATGATTTATATCCTGGCATGCGTGCAGAAGGCAGTATCAACCTCGATGGCAAAAATATCTTGGGCAAAGACATCGATGTCAATCTGCTACGCGCGCAGGTCGGTATGGTATTTCAAAAGCCGACGCCGTTTCCGATGTCTATCTATGACAATGTCGCCTTTGGTGTGCGTCTTTATGAAAGACTAAGCAAAGCTGAGCTGGACCATCGGGTGGAATGGGCGCTAAAAAAATCGGCACTATGGCCGGAGGTAAAAGACAAGCTCAAAGCCTCAGGTTTGTCGCTATCAGGCGGGCAGCAGCAGCGTCTGTGCATCGCTCGTAGTGTCGCTACCAAGCCTGAAGTGCTACTGCTCGATGAGCCAACTTCGGCGCTTGACCCAATCTCGACAGGCGCCATTGAGGATTTGATTGAAGACTTAAAAAACGACTATACCATCGCCATCGTCACTCACAACATGCAGCAGGCGGCGCGAGTGTCAGACTATACGGTCTATATGTATCTGGGCGATATGGTTGAGATGGGCGAGACCGATCAGATATTTACCACGCCTATGCAAAAAGCCACGGAAGACTACATTACGGGTCGTTATGGCTAACGCTGTACAGATTAAAACTATCGTTAATTTTTAATAACAACAATACAGCTATGCTAGCAGCACGCCGTTAATATACAGATATTCAGGGAATACCTCTTATGCAAAGTGACAAGCATATCTCCAAAAGTTTTGATCAAGATTTGGATGAAGCCATTCGTCTGTTTTTGGTGATGGGCGACCATGCAGCCAGCCAAGTTGCCAAAGCCATTCACGCACTTATTGACAAGGATGAGACACTGGCGCAAGAAGTCATCGAGATGGATTTTGATATCAATCGGCAGGAAGTCGAGCTAGATGAGCATATCTTGTTATTGGTCGCCAAGCGCCAGCCTGCGGCCGGTGACTTGCGTTTGGTGATGTCCATCAGTAAAGGCGTGGTGGATCTGGAGCGCATCGGTGATGAAGCGGTCAAAATCGCCAAAATGGCCAATAAGCTCGCCGCCCAAGGCAAATCAGCGTATGGCTATGCCGAAGTGCAGCATCTGAGCAATCAAGTACGTCTGATGCTGCACAATGCGCTAGAGGCTTTTAGTCAATCCAATGCTGAGCAGGCGTTTGAGGTGATGCGCAATGATGATGTGGTCAATGAAGAGTATCAATCAGCGATGCGTGCCTTGATGACTTATATCATGGAAGATGCGCGCCACGTCTCCAAGGTCATCAATATCGTGTGGGTGTTGCGCGCGCTCGAGCGTATTGGTGATCATGCGCAAAACATCGCCGAGCTGGTCATCAACTATATCAGCGGCCAAGATGTACGCCACTCAGACTATGCACTGGTCGAAAAAGCGGTGCAAGAAGCCAATGATCGGATGGCGGCACGTCACGTTGGCGCAACGTCAGCAGATATGTCAACCACGGACGCTGGATTGCCAGATACGGACTAAAGGTGATAAGAGGAACTATAAAAATCCTACCTTGTGTGCACTAAGTGTGCACTAAAAAAACGCGCTATTTAAAGATAGCGCGTTCTAATATTTAACATACTGGTATAAGTATAAAAGTGATGCCGAGTTTTTATTTTTCTGGTGTCCAGCCCTGCGCGCGCTCATAGTCTTCGTTGTCCAAAAACTTCTCACGCTGCTCAGTCAAAAACTTTTTGGCCTCAGGGTCCATCATGCTTAGATGGTTTTCGTTGATTAGCATGGTTTGCTGCTCTAGCCACTCTTTCCACGCTTTGTCAGAGACTGTTTCTTGTAGCTCTTTGCCTTTTTGATTGGGGAAGGGTGGATGCGGCATTTTTGGCAGCTCTTGCTTGTATTTGCGGCAAAACACGGTATTGGCTTGCGGGTTAAAAGTCTCAGTCATTAGAGGCTCCTTATAAACTATGAATATCACCCTATGATAACGATCTGAGTAAATTTAGCAAAGGCTATCGGGTGTATAGACGGTAACAACCAAGCGGTTTGATGAAAGTTTTGGCGATGTGATGACAAAAAAACACCCGCGCTAAGACGTAAGTGCTAGGCGCGGGTGTTGTATAGTGAGTTCAGGATAAAAACGATACAGCGGGACTGGGGTGAGTTTTACGCAGCATCTGTCCGAACAGGCACAGCCCATAAGGAAAGTTTATACCCGTTCTGCGTCGGAATATCATGTCTCTGTTTATGCAAATTATGCAAAAGCTTTTAAGCGCGCGCGTCCATTAACCACCGCTTGCTTGACCTGATTGGGCGCGGTACCACCCAGATGATCACGGGCGGAGAGTGAGCCCTCTAGCGTTAAGTAATCAAAGACGTCATCGCCGATCGCGTCGCTAAATTGCTGAAGCTGCGCCAATGACAAGTTACTTAAATCAACGCCTTCTTTGATGCCTAAAGCCACAGCGTTGCCGACGACTTCATGGGCATCACGGAATGCCACGCCTTGACGTACTAGGTAATCTGCCAAATCAGTCGCTGTCGCATAGCCCTTCATGGTCGCTTGACGCATACTGTCTTTATTTGGTGTGATGTTTGGTAGCATATCAGCGAATGCCAGTAGCGAACCTGTCAAGGTATCGACGCAGTCAAATAACGGCTCTTTGTCTTCTTGATTGTCTTTATTATACGCAAGCGGTTGACTTTTCATCAGGCTTAACAATGTCATCAGCTGACCAAAGACCCGCGCCGCTTTACCGCGTACCAGCTCTGGCACGTCAGGGTTTTTCTTTTGCGGCATGATCGACGAGCCAGTACAGAAGCGATCGGGTATCTGTACAAAGTTAAACTGCGCCGACATCCATAGGATAATCTCTTCGCTCATACGCGACATATGCATCATAAGGATAGAGGCTGCTGAGGTAAACTCAATGGCAAAATCTCGGTCTGAGACCGCATCGAGTGAGTTTTGGCAAATGCCATCAAACCCTAGCAGTCTGGCGGTGATAGTACGGTCAATCGGAAAGGTCGTACCAGCAAGCGCAGCACTACCAAGTGGCATCTGATTGATACGGCGACGGGCATCGACGAGGCGCTCGGTATCGCGATAGAGCATCTCAAACCAAGCCATCACATGATGACCGAAGCTTACCGGCTGAGCGGTCTGCAAGTGTGTAAAGCCTGGCATAATCGTATCGGTATGCTGCTCGGCCAAATCCAGCAAGCCGTTTTGTAAACGCACCAACAGCGCGATGATATTGTCGGTTTCTTCGCGTAGCCACAGGCGGATATCGGTGGCCACCTGATCGTTACGGCTACGGCCAGTGTGTAACTTTTTGCCCACCGCGCCGACGATATCAGTCAGACGTGACTCGACGTTCATGTGTACGTCTTCTAGGGTAATAGACCAATTAAACTCACCTGCTTTGATCTCAGCTAATACCTGCTGTAGACCATCGATGATGGTCGCCACTTCATCAGCGGTCAAAATTCCGCATTCTTTGAGCATGGTCGCATGAGCGATAGAGCCTTCGATATCATGACGGGCAAAGCGTTGATCAAAGCCGACCGAAGCGGTGAAAGCAGCCACAAAGCTATCCGTCGCTTCACTAAAGCGTCCGCCCCACATCTGCTGGCCTGGCGCGCTGGCAGGATTGTTTTGCGCCGCGTTATTTGTCGTAGAGTCATCTGTGCTAGAATCAGAGACTGACACGTTTTTATTTAATTCAGGATTACTAGGGTTTGAAGAGTTGGCGTTCATATCGATACAAGACAAGTCAAGAGAATAAGAACTCAAGTATAGCAAATGATGAGGTTGCCTTACTAGCGGAGCGCTTAGAGTTTTTTATCCCCAAGCTCATGGAAGTCATGAAGCCTTGGCAGTGGCTGATTTATATCTTTTTTTGGTCGCTGTTTGTCACGGTGATCGACCGCCATGATCTAGCTACTTGGTCTGACTTTATAATCAAGCTTGGCAGCCGAGTGATACAAAACACCTTAAGCATCATCCCTTCTTTATATATCATCGATTATCTGCGCCCTGTTTTTAAGAGCATGAGCATACCCAAGGTCAGTATGTATGTGCTCGCCATCCTTATGCTGGCCTCTGCTGTCTCTATGGTGTTGGTCTTGCTGGTCATGACAAACATGGGCTGGCACGAATACAGCCTACAAAACTTCGTGTTAGAAGTGGTTTTTGACTTAATCCTTACAGGCGGTTTTGCCTTGGTGTTTTTATTGTACTTTTTGCGCCGTTATCATGAGATGAATGCCCTTAGTCAATCCTTTGAGCACAAACTAAACGCCCAAAACGACTTAATCAAAGCCCGTATCACACCGCATTTTTTCTTTAATACCATCAACACACTGGTGTCGCTGATTGAGTCTAATCCAGCGCGCGCCTCCCAGTTGCTACAGCATGTCTCAGCGCTGTTTCGCGCCAGCTTTAGTGGCGCGCGTGAGATCAGCTTTGAAGAAGAGATCGCTTTGTGTGAGCACTATTTGGCCATCGAGTCTAGCCGGCTATCTGACAAGCTTGATGTCACTTGGCAGCTGCCAGATGAAGACATCATGTATGATATGGTCATCACCGCTTTAACGCTACAAAGTGTGCTAGAAAAAATGCTTCTTAACGTGGTGGAGATGACCACAGAGACGATTTTTATTCATATCAAAGTCACTTGGTATGAGCACCGCGTCAACATTACCATCAGCGTCCAGCTCCCCAAAAAAACCTTGATGATCAATCATGACTTGCGCCAGCACATGAATTTTTATATCCAAGCAGAGCGTCTGCGCTCGTACTTTGGCCAAAGCGCCGATATCAGAAGCAAAGTGACCAACAGCCAAATCATTACCTTGATTGATTATCCGCTACAAGACGTCGGGATATAGCGGTCTGTCATCTAGCTATCTGTAAGCTAGCGATTATCAATAGATACCCATTACTAATACAAACTTTTGTTTAATACGATTAATATGAAGCATGACACAGTTATTGCACCGTACTGTTTATAATCTGCACGATAATCGTCAATATCTACTATATATTTGACCGATAAATAAGCGCTGTCGCTGCCCAAATTAAATGTTCAGAATACCTGCAATAATCAAACATTTTTTTATGCTAAGTCCTTGGGCGTTAGTGTTATTATTGATAGTAGGTTGATGAATTATTTCACTAAATCGTATTAAGTATGTCCTAAAACAGGAGTTTGCATGCGGATCGTAGTCTGCGATGATGAGCCATTGGCGCGTGAGCGTTTGGCCAGAATTGTACAAGAGTCAGGCCATCAGGTGGTGGCACAAGCCACGACAGGGGCAGAAGCCATTGTCGCTGTCAAAACCCAGCAGCCAGATATCATATTGTTAGACATTCGTATGCCTGAGATGGATGGGGTGCGCTGTGCGCAAGCGCTGAACGAGCTTGAGCATCCGCCAGCCATTATCTTTGTCACCGCCTACGATCACTATGCCATTGCTGCTCTCAAGGCCAATGCCATCGGCTATTTGCTCAAACCTGCCAATAAAGACGAGCTGCTGGAGGCGCTAAACAAAGCCAAAAACCTAAATGCCGCCCAGCTCAACGAAATCCGTAAGCTTGAGGACCCGACAGCGCGGCCAATACGTGAGCATATCGCCGCTCGTACCCATCGCGGTGTCGAATTGATTAAACTCACAGACATCTACTACTTTACTGCCGATCAAAAATACGTCAAAGTCCGTCACAAGAATGGTATCGTATTGATTGATGAGACACTAAAAGAGCTTGAGCAAGAGTTTGAAGACCGGTTGTTCCGCGTCCATCGCAATGCCATTATCAATCTGAGCTTTTTGGACTACTTAGAAACCTTGGATGCCGGCCAATATCAAGTGCGCTTTAAAGGCATCGATGAGACATTGGCGGTGAGTCGTCGCCACCTGCCAGCGTTACGTGATAAAATCCAAAGCATGTAAAGCGCTATCTGTAACTGACTGTTTTTATAGAGAAATAATCATCCCATATCATCAAACCCTTATTTATGCTTAAATAGGGGTATTTTTTTGCGTCAGCGTTTACTATCAACGAGTGATAGCGCCCATTTTTGTGGCAAATCGACCGTATCGTTTCATGCAGAGATGATTCGCACTGATATTGTATATCAAACTTATTGAGGCCTTTTATGAGCAATCTGCAGCAACCTGCTTTGACTACCTTAAACATCGCCACGCGCCAAAGCCCATTAGCCTTGTGGCAAGCTGAGCATATCCGCGATCGTCTGTTGGCGCTATATCCTGAGATGACGATTAATTTGCTAAAAATCGTCACTAAGGGTGACAAAATTTTGGATACGCCACTGGCAAAAATTGGCGGCAAGGGTTTGTTTGTCAAAGAGCTTGAGCAAGCGCTTTATAATAAAGACGCAGATATCGCCGTGCATTCGCTAAAAGATGTGCCCATGCAGCTGCCTGAAGGCTTGACGTTGGGGGTGTACTGCAAGCGCGCCGCCCCAACCGATGCGTTTGTGTCTAATACATACGATAGTATCGATGCGTTGCCGCAAGGCGCTATCGTTGGCACCTCAAGCTTGCGCCGTCAGTGTCAAATCAAGGCTTATCGCCCAGATCTACAAATCAAAACCCTGCGCGGTAACGTTGGTACCCGTTTGAGCAAATTGGACGCAGGCGAGTATGACGCGATTATTTTGGCCACCAGTGGTTTGCAGCGTATTGAGCTGGACGAGCGTATTCGCGGTGAGCTGGATATCGATGCTTGTCTGCCCGCGGTTGGGCAAGGAGCGTTGGCGATTGAGTGTCGCGAGGGCGATGATGCAGTATTGCAGTTATTGGCACCGCTAAATGATAATAAAGCGCGTATTCGCCTGATTGCTGAGCGTGCCCTCAACCGTCATTTAGAAGGCGGCTGTCAGGTACCGATCGCAGCCTATGCAGTCTTGCAAATGGCAGACGAGACCGAGGATGATCGTGCGAAAAATACCGAAAATGGCAACAATGACGACGGCAACATATTGTGGTTGCGCGGGCGCGTGGGGCAGGCCGATGGTAGCGAGCTGCTAAAAGCAGAAAAACGCATTACCTTAACTGGTAACCAAGACGAGCAAGAAACTCAGGCCAATCAGCTGGGTATCGATGTGGCTGATATGTTACTTGCTGATGGTGCAGGCGCTATTTTATCAGCGATTTATGATACCAAATAATACGCAGATACCGCTGTCTGAGCTGCAAGCCAGTAATTAAGATGGGTTTGCGACTTGTTTATTTCTTTCGATTTTTGTCATGGTACGTCTATGTCATCCACCTCATCTCATCCAACATCTACCGCTCGGCATAAGAGCGCGGCCCCATCAGCGCCTGCGCGCGTGGTCATCAATACCAGACCGGTAGAGCGTGCCGCTCCGCTGACGCAGCACCTACAAGCTGCGGGTCTAAGCGTGGTAGAGATTCCGATGCTGACGTTACAGCCGCGTCCTACCACAGATACGGACATGGCGCTGATGCGTCAGTGGTTTGCAGGCGACTATCAGGCACTGGTCATCGTCAGTCCTACGGCGGCAGCAGCGGGACTAGCGGTTTGGCAAGCGCTTGCCCGCGAGCGCCATACCCAGCACTCTGAGACAAATGGTGACAAGCAAAACAATGAAAGCCAAAACAATGAAAGCCAAAAAACCACCGAGCGGCAAAACCTCAGTGCCCCCAGTCACTTGATTGCGGTAGGAGAGGCGACAGCTGCGGTCTTAAATGAGGCAAAAATCAAGGCGGCAAGCTATCACGTGCTGCAGCCGCGCGTGGCCAATAACGAAGGCATGCTTGCGATGCCAGAGATCGACAGCTTGCAAGCAGGGGACAAGCTGTTGGTATGGCGCGGTCTTGGTGGCCGCCGTTTATTGGTTAACACGTTACAAGCGCGCGGTGTCCATATCGATAGCATCGCTTGGTACGAGCGTATTATGCCTCATGAGGCCTGTACGCAATACAATCAGTGGTTACAGCAGTTTTCTACGGCCGCTTCTGTGCCTAGTCCCCTATCATCAGAAGCAATACCAGCAGCGCCAAGCACCGCTCAGCATCCAAAGCCTATACCCAAACAGTCAAAACCGGTCGTTATCATTAGTAGTGCCACCGCCTTTGAGCATTGGCGCCAAGTGATCAGTCAAGGTAAGCGACAAGCAAATGATGAGACGAGTGCTGAGGATACTGTAAAGCAGCCATTGGCAGACAGTACAGGGGCTGATGGGTTGCCCAAGCTCAAGCTGTCGGACTTTGCTTATGTGGTGCTGGGTGAGCGCTTGGCCAATATGGTTGCCGATGAGCAGTTGAGCTACTGGCGGGTGGAGGATTTGGCACCAGCCACCATACTGGCTGCGATCAGTGCTTGATACGCCTAGGATATGGCTGTTTTGTCATCAGGATGATTATTCCCGTTTTATACGGCTTGCGACAACCATGACCCAATCTACCAGTAACGGTGCTGTACTATGTCTATGAACCCTGAGTCTTCATCCAAGGACCCTTCTGCTATTCAGCAGCGCCGGCAAGCAAATATGCTACTCATACGCTTGCAATGGCTGACGATTTTATTGCTTATCGCCGCCTTACTCTGGTTATATATCAGCCAGCAGCGTTTTGAGCAGAGTGTTCACGAGCGTCTGCAAAGTAACGAGCAAGTTGTCAGCCGTTTAAACGAGATGGATGATCGCTTGTTTGCCATGAGTCAGCAGACGCTACCTGAGCCGCGCGTGGCAGCCAGTAGCCAAGCGCAAAATCAGCTGGATTTACTGCGTATTCAAATAAAAGCGGTGGATAGGCTGCTGGTGGATAACAACGATAGCGCGGCGATTGATTTGCTGCGAGGGCTACACTGGCAGCTGTCGCAAAGCAGTAATGAGATTGCCCCTGCGCTGACGGTGGTGATTAAGCAAAGCCTGCTAAAAGACATTGAGCGTCTACAAGCGCAAAGCGCGCAGCCAAGCCCGTGGCAGATGCATAACTTGGCCATGCAAAATATCCAAACCTTTTTGCATCGCCATGAGCGTCACGACCATAAAGAGGGTAGCAAGGACAATAAAACCCCAGCTGAAGACACAGCTAAAAATAAAGAGGCACTGACCCGTAGGCAGCTGACCATCCACGAGACTATTATGACGCTGAATTTGGCCATGCAAGCCAGCAATATGCGCGACCGTGAGCAGCTCATCAGTTATCTGTCGCAGGCACGCAAACAGCTCATAACCCTCACGCCAAGCGCTGATGAGCGGCAGAAACAGACACAGGCCAACCTGCAAGCGTCAGATCAAACGGCCAATATCACGATGATGCAAGCCCCCAACGACGTGGCAGAGGTGATCAATTGGCTAGATCAATTGATTGTCGAAGCACCCAAGCCCACGGCGCTATTGACCACGCAAGTCTTAGGCAAATCGCAGCGCTAGTCGTTGGTGCTCGATGATAAGACACACCCAAATAATAAAAAATAGCATGATAAAAAAGGACACTTTATGAACCGCTCCCTAACAGCCGATTTACCGACAGTCAATGAACCCCTAGCGACTGAGCTGACTCACTATCCTGTCATCCATCATCAGCCGATTCACTGGGGCGAGATGGACGCCTTTAAACATCTAAATAACGTGGTGTTTTATCGTTATGCTGAGTCAGCGCGTATTGCTTATCTGCAGGCATTAGGCATGTTTGATGGCAGCATGGTGACGGTATTGGCACAGTCAAGCTGTCAGTATTTGCGTCCTGTGGTCTACCCTGATACTTTGTTATTAGGAGTGCGCTGCCAGCGTTTGGGCCGTACCAGTATCGTGATGGAGTATAGTTACTATAGTACGGCGCAAAGTCTGGTAGTGGCGACGGCTGAGGCAGTGGTGGTGCGCTTGGACAGCGCTGGTAAGGACAAATTGCCGTGGAGCAGCGCCGAGCGCGAGCGCCTATTGGCATTAGAAGCGACCGTTGGTCATACTCCTGAGGTCTGAGCCTCAACTTTTATAGATGTTACTCGCACATAAAAAAGCACGCTCAGTTTATAAGCGTGCTTTTTTTATGATTGATAAGGCCACTTAATCACTATCGAATAGTGCTTAAATAATAATCACAGTGCCTAGCCTTGTTTGGGTGCATGCACAAAATCTACTACGTTTAGATCAAAGCCTGACAGTGCATAAAACTTCATGGGCGATGACAATAAGCGCATATCACGCACGCCTAAATGACGCAAAATCTGTGCGCCAACCCCGATGCTACGATATGGCTGCTGGGTGATGGTTGATTGCGATTGATTGTCCGCCGCTTTATCCAGCGCATCGCCTAGATCAACGGGCTGATTGCTACCAATCCAAACCAGCACGCCGCGCTCTGAGGCGCTGATTTCTTCCAACGCTGACTGTACGCTCCAGCCGCTACGACCTGTCATATCGTTTTTGGCGGCAAACAAGTCACGCAGCGGATGGAAGCCATGGACACGGACAGTACTGACGCCTTCGCTGACATCGCCCTTGACCAAGGCCAAATGCGTCTCTTCAGCGCCAAACTCACGGAAGCGGTGCAAGGAAAAAGTCCCATGCTCGGTCTCAAAAGGACGCGTCTCTACTTCTTCTACCGTTTGCTCGTTGGCGATACGGTAATTGATCAGATCAGCGATTGTACCCATCTTGATGTCGTGCTCTTTGGCAAAGATTTCAAGATCGTCACGACGTGCCATCGTGCCATCAGCGTTGATGATCTCGACGATGACCGCTGCAGGCTCCAGTCCCGCTAGGCGAGCCAAGTCGCAGCCTGCTTCGGTGTGGCCGGCACGGTGCAGGACGCCGCCGTTTTGTGCCATGATAGGGAAGATATGGCCAGGTTGTACGATGTCTTCGGGTTTGGCTGATGCAGAGACCGCTGCCTGAATAGTGCGCGCGCGGTCAGCCGCTGAGATACCTGTGGTGACGCCTTCAGCCGCTTCGATAGACACCGTAAAGTTGGTGCTAAACTTTGCTTCGTTGCGATCAGACATTAGTGGTAGTGCTAGCTGTTGGCAGCGCGCTTGCGATAGGGTCAGACACACTAGGCCGCGAGCATGGGTGATCATAAAGTTGATGTCTTCAGGGCGCACATGGGTGGCGGCCATGATGATATCGCCTTCGTTTTCGCGGTCTTCATCATCCATTAAGATGACCATTTTTCCAGCACGGATGTCTTCGATAATCTCAGGAATGGTATTTAAACTCATAGTAAGTCTCGATATTTTATTATGTGTAGATAGGTGTGAGGTAACATATATAGCATGATCTGCCTATAGTAACAGCCGCTGACGCCATAGGCTGTTGCGATTAGGCAACGCGCCGCTGTCTACATTTATTCGATGATTGGCACGACTCGGCTATAGGTACGGACGCTAGGCACGATTGCCTAATTACTTATATATCATTATGAGGACATTTTAACGCTTTTTATCCTATCGTGCTGCCCCATCTATAAACTATATCCCGAAGTCTGTCAAAAACAGCGTTCAGTATTACTAATAAACGGGCAGGTTTTAAGAGTTGCTGGCAGATTGGGATTTTAGCCAATCCATAAACTGCTTGCTGTGCTGCTCGCGCTGATTATCAGCAAAGTGATAAAAGCGCGTACCCAGCAGCGTATCTGGCAGATAATGCTGCGGATAATAATGATTGGGGTAGTCGTGTGGATAGGCGTAGCCCTGCCCATAGCCTTGATGTCGCATCAATTTGGTCACGCCATTGCGCAGATGTAGCGGTACGGGAGAGGCGTCTTTTTCTGCTAAGGCCATCGCCGCATTTATCGCTTTATAAGTGCTATTGCTTTTGGCACTGGTCGCCAGATACACCACCACTTGTCCTAAGATAATGCGCGCCTCAGGCATACCGATGGACTGCACGCTACGCAGGGCGGCATCAGCGAGGAGTAGGGCATTGGGGTTGGCATTGCCGATATCTTCGCTCGCCAAGATGACCAAACGCCGCGCGATAAATTCAGCTGGCTCTCCGCCCACCAGCATCCGCGCCATCCAGTAGAGCGCCGCATCAGGGTCGGAGCCGCGCACGGACTTTATCATGGCGGAGACAATATCGTAATGCTGCTCGCCGTCTTTATCATAGCGTACCAGCGCCGTTTGTGCGACGCGAGCGACCAGCGCATCATCGATGATCAGCGGCGATTGTCTGGTATCCGCCGTTTGTATGGCCAGCTCTAGTAGATTAAGCGCCTTTCTGGCATCGCCCTGTGCCAGTTGGCTAATGGTGTCTTGTGCCTGCAAATCCACGACCAAGTCTTTGAAAATGCTATCTTCTGAGATAGCACGCTGCAACACGGCGGCGATTTGCTCGGGTGTCAGTGGCTCCAAGCGATAAACCTGACAACGCGATAGCAAAGCATTGTTGACGCTAAATGAGGGGTTTTCGGTGGTTGCCCCAATCAAGGTAATATCCCCAGACTCAACGGCGCCAAGTAAGGCATCTTGCTGCGCTTTGTTAAAGCGGTGTATCTCATCGATAAACACCACCGGCGACTCAAAGCTCAACGAGTCCTTAACCTCCAGCACTTCGCGTAACTGTTTGACCCCCGTATTGAGTGCCGACAACGCATGAAACGGCCGACCCACGGCATCAGCCAATAGCATAGCAATGGTAGTTTTGCCGATGCCTGCCTCACCGTGCAAGATAATGGAGGGCAGATGGCCTTGCTCGACCAAGCGTCGTAGCGGTGCCCCAGCTGCCAGCAGGTGCTCTTGACCGATGATGGCATCGAGCGTCGCTGGGCGCATGCGCTGGGCAAGCGGGGTATCGGCATGAAAGTTTGGCGGCATAACACTCTCTATCGTTAATCAATGGGGCGGCAAAAGGATAGTCAATATAAAAGCACAGGTTCAGTATCAAATTAAAATGTATCGACTATCTATCATAGGATATCAATTGCGCGTAGGACTATCCTAGCACTCCTTACCCTAATGTATAACTTCTGTCTTCGCGACTTTTATTTTTATATCAAAAGCCTTATTAAACAAATAAGACAGCACCAGTTATAGCAGCACTTGTACTTCCTAGGTGTTTATCTAGGCACTTATATCTTATATAACGGCACTTATATTATGCACCTACATAACGGCATTGATTGTTTATGATACGTGAGACCATACAGCAGTTATTGAGCCAAGCGCGGCGTTTATCAAGTCATCAGCGCCCAAAGAGGCGGTCGCGTCATCTGAGTGCAGGTGAGGTTGCGCTGGCACGTTCGGTATTTGGCGACAGTATTAGGCTGGAGGATGTGCAATTAAAAACAGCGTGGTGGGTGCTTAGACATTACGCTGTCAGCCCCAATGGTCATATTTACTTTCATCCAGCAGACTGGATCACAGACTTTAGCCAGTCCTCCTTAAGTAAGCAAAGCTGGCTAATACATGAGCTGACGCACGTTTGGCAGCTACAGCAGGGTATCAAGGTAGTACGCGGGGCGTTGGTCGATCGGCGTTATGACTATGTATTTACAGTAGGCAAGCCCTTTTTTAAATATGGTATCGAGCAGCAGGCGCGTATGGTACAAGACTATTTTGTCCGTCGCCAGCGTGGTCAGGACTGCCGTGATTTTGAGCGCTGTATACCGTTTTTGACGACCGCTTCTTGAGTCTGAGGTCACACGTTTAATGCCACAAGTCTACTGTTGTCAAAAATCAACTGTCAACGTCGCCAGCTCGACACTCCGTTCACAATTGACGCTTCTTATTGACATCAATAACCACTATGCTAAATAGTGTTATGAGAGGTTTATGACCCAGACGCTAGCACAGTATCACTCAGCAACGGATGGCGGTGATACGCCTATCTTTTATTATTTTGCGTCAACTCATTATTTTGCGTCAACAAAGGATATGTACTCTGATGTATAAATTTTTACCAGATAAAGCCAAGAGTCATGATACCGCTCATGATAGTCATATGAATAAAACACCATCACCTAATCGTAAGTATGTTGCCATGACTGTACTGGCTGCGACGCTGAATGGTGCATTGCTACTCGGCGGCTGTCAGCAGCAGACCGAGACCGCACCTGTCGTCGATGATAGTCAAGCGACTGAGCAAGTAGCTAGCGAAGATAGCAAGCCTGTACCGCAAAGTGAGTCGGCAGCGGCGCGTATTGAGCAGTTTGAGCCAATTTATGTGACGCAAATGCAAAGCCTTCAGCGCCGGCTACAGGCCGAGTATGAGTCGCTGCAAGCGGCAGACTCGACCCAAAGTGCCGAAGATTTGTTGTTAAATAGTGCGGATACAGCAGGCGATAACACGACAAATAGCGGTGACGCCGCGACGGCTCAAAATAGAGAAAGTGGCGATGAGGCAGCAGCAGACATCAATACCAGCACAGAAGTGGGCGAGCGCGATTTGACCGTCCTCAAACGTATTAGCCTCGAGCCACGCAAGCCTGTCATGCAAACAGAAGATGAGATCATCGACAGCTACCAGCAGGCAACGGCGGCACTTTATCAGCCAGTGATCACGCCGCTGAGCGCTGACGAGGTAGATACCTTGATAAACATAGCGACTTTGGTGCCGCAGCTGTTTGAGCATGCTGAGATTGCAGGTAGGCTCAGTGCCAAAAGTCCAGCGCTGGCACGTCTTATCATTCAGCATCAGGTTTGGGAGCAGATAGAGGCGCAGCAAGTCATCGATATGCAGCAAATGAAGCTCAATCAACAACAAGAGTTTGAAGCACTCATGGCCAAGTTTAACGAGACCATCAAGGGTTATGATGAGCAAATTGCCAAGTACGAACAAACGCTTAAAGCATTTGAATAAACAGCCACCGCTCAAGCTATGACGGCGACAGCCAGCATCACAGCGCTTATCTATCGACCACAAAAAATCCCGCATATAGCGGGATTTTTTATGGTTTTTTTATACACGTGCCGTATCTAAGCAGATTACTTGCGGTCTTCTACTTTGACAAAGTCACGATGCGTCTCGCCAGTGTATAGCTGACGTGGGCGACCGATTTTGAACGGTGCGCTGTGCATCTCTAACCAGTGGCTGATCCAACCTGAGGTACGCGCCAATGAGAAGATGACAGTAAACATAGACGTTGGGATACCAATGGCTTTTAGAATGATGCCAGAGTAGAAGTCAACGTTTGGATACAAGTTACGCTCAACGAAGAACGGATCTTCTAAAGCGATTTTTTCTAGTGCCATGGCCAGCTCAAGCTTAGGATCGTTGATGCCTAGGGCGCCGAGTACTTCATCACAGGTCTCTTTCATGACTTGGGCACGTGGGTCAAAGTTTTTGTAAACACGGTGGCCAAAGCCCATGAGCTTCACTTCACGGCTCTTCACTTTTTCCATAAATGCTGGCACGTTTTCGACAGTACCGATTTCATCTAGCATCTCAAGCACAGCTTCGTTGGCGCCGCCATGTGATGGACCCCAAAGGGCGGCGATACCAGCGGCGATACAGGCATAAGGGTTGGCACCCGTTGAGCCGGCTAGGCGCACAGTAGAGGTCGAGGCGTTTTGCTCGTGGTCTGCGTGCAAGGTGAAGATTTTGTCCATGGCGCGGGTGACCACGTCGTTTGGCTCATAGTCCACATCAGCAGGCGTGGCAAACATCATGTACAAGAAGTTTTCCGCGTAGCTAAAGTCGTTACGTGGATACATGAACGGTTCGCCCTGCGAGTATTTATAACTCATCGCCGCAAGCGTTGGCATTTTTGCGATCAGACGAATAGCAGTGATTTCGCGGTGTGCTTCGTTGCTGACGTCTAGGTTGTCATGATAAAACGCTGACAAGGCACCCACAACGCCCACCATAATCGCCATTGGATGCGCGTCACGGCGGAAGCCTTCAAAGAATTTACGTAATTGGTCATGCACGCCTGTGTGCTTACGGATTTTTTCAAAAAAGTCCGCTTTTTGCTCGGCGTTTGGCAAGTCGCCATGAATCAAGGCGTAGGCCACTTCTAGGTATTCAGCATTGTTTGCCAGCTGATCGATAGGGTAGCCGCGGTGCAACAGCTCACCTTTACCACCGTCGATATAGGTAATTTTTGACTCAACAGGAGCGGTTACTTTGAAACCTGGGTCATAAGACCAAAAGCCTGAGTCTTGTAGAGCAGCAATGTCGATAACTGGGCGCCCTAAAGTACCTTTGATGATAGGAAGTTCGTATTCTTCACTATTGACGGTTAGTTTGGCATTAGTGTCAGCCATAAATTGCTCTCCATTGATTTAACTTGTTAGAATAAAATTACTATAGACGCATACCCTCGCGCCCAGGATTACTACAGGCGCTTACCCTCACGCCATGCTCAGTCAAACGGTCAAAATACATTTAACGCATTTAATATGCTGGGTATATTAGCAGCAATTCCTTGCGATTTGAAAAGACTTTTACCATCAATGCCGCCAATAGGCACGGTTTGGTCGTGTTTGTTCACTGTAATTTTTGTATCAAAATATGTCTGATTGGTTATTTTGCCGCAAATCTTACTTTTTATTGGCAGCAAAGACGCGCTGTGATGTCACTTGGATTTTATAAGTATCAGACTCGGTATCCACAATTGGCGAGATGATTTGTCTGTGCAAGCTGGCAGTATGGATATGACAGACAAAGTACGTGCGGCAAATTTTTTTAGGATTGCTGGCCGTATCGCTATGTTTGATAAGACAAAACGCTGTTGTATTGTGAACTGATTGTTCCTTTTTTACCACATAATGGATAAATTTGTAATTATCGCCCAGTCATTTTATAATTGCAGCTACTTAACTGGCACGAGTTTTGTGCGGATTGATAAGTGGTCATGATATAGTGTCGTCTAGAGCTTCTCTATTCATACTGGTATTCATATTTGGTTACAGCTGGACAATGTCAATAGACCCAAACCCAACCGACGGTTTGAATGTTCTTGTTAACTGTTCTATTTTTAAACACTTAGCGTCAGGTTTGCACCCTTATAGATAACACAATCGCAAGATAACAAAATATGGTTATCTTGTGATAAGTGCGACCAGTAAAAATAGACTAGTTAATCGATCTTACTCATGTTTATTTTCTTTGTTGTATAATAGACAGGTTGTTTGACCGATCTGTTTGCCAAGCAGTTGTAAACCGAGCAGTCGTAGACAAAGTATCAATACCTTACCACATGATTCTTTCTTCACCTTTAGCACAAACTAAACGAAGTCAGCTAGCTCTTCCTTACTTTATTCGTCTCGTGTGTTGCTCTACGCTTAATTGACACAATCCCGACCTATGTCATGCGTTGATAGCAGATACAGGAGTATAACCGCAAAAAGGATGCCCGCTGTGAAAAGCAACCGACCTATTGATCTGCCTTTAAGCCAAGTGATTAGCGTTAATCGCTCACCGATTGCGATCGCTTCTATCTTGCATCGTATCTCTGGCATTATTTTATTTTTATTGATTCCTGTCATGCTGTGGTTACTACAGAACTCATTGGCGTCGCCTGAGAGTTTTGAGACCGTGTTTGACAACGTACTTGTGCGCTTTTTAGCATGGATATTTGTGGCTGCGATTGCTTATCACTTTGTGATGGGCATCAAGCACTTATTTGCTGATATGGGCATGAACGAAGAGCTAAAATCTGGCCGCGCCGCATCTAAGGTCAGTTTTGTGATTGCAGCGATTTTAATTATCGCGTCATTTGTATGGGTGATGTTCTAATGATTAAAAATGATTCAGGAATCAAAAGCGCAACTGGTCTGACAGGTTCAGGCTCACGTGATTGGATTGTCCAGCGTATCAGCGCGGTCGTTTTGGCCGTTTATAGTGTGGTGTTGCTGGGTTTCTTTTTGACCCATGGCGATGTCACTTATCTTGAGTGGTCGTCATTTATGACCAGCTTACCGATGCGTCTGTTTAGCTTGGTCGCTGTGGTGGCACTTGCAGGCCATGCTTGGGTAGGTATGTGGACCGTATTCACTGACTATATCACCTCAGGCAAGATGGGTGAGAGCGCGCCAAGATTGCGTTTGGTATTACAGACTTTGATGATTATCTCTATTTTAGTCTTTTTATTTTGGGGCATCATGATTTTTTGGGGTAATGGCTTTGGTGTCGTTGCTGTTTAATGATGAGGTGAGCACCCAAATTGGGTGGTAACGCCAAAATATCGATAAAAATGGATGGCTGTAAACGTGATTGATAGCTTGGTTATCACTGCCATTCATACATAGCCGAAAATAGTCATAGCATTGGGTTTGGTTACTTATTTATTCTATGTCTAATATTTTATGTTTAAAAAGACAAATGCGCTGATAGGGCGCTCGATAGATAAGCCGCCGAGCATAATACCGCTCAGCCCAGTATAACGATAGATATGCAAATTAAGTGGTTAAAGGCCAGATGTGTCATAGGCTTTAGATAGGCTGCACTGAGAAGATAACTATTGGTGTACAGACACAGGACAGATAGCCTTTTTATTTACTTCTAAGCATTAACAGGCATTAGGAAAACCGTAATGGCAACTAGACAAGATAATACCATTAGTAATATTAAGACCCTAAACTACGATGCCGTCATCGTCGGTGGTGGTGGTTCAGGGATGCGTGCTTCACTGCATTTGGCTGAGTCAGGCATGAAGGTTGCAGTTTTGACCAAAGTATTCCCAACCCGTTCGCACACCGTCGCAGCCCAAGGTGGCATCGGTGCAAGTTTGGGTAACATGAGTAACGATAACTGGCATTTTCACTTTTATGATACCGTAAAAGGCTCAGATTGGTTGGGTGACCAAGATGCGATCGAATACATGTGCCGTGAAGCGCCAAAAGTCGTCTATGAGCTTGAGCACATGGGCATGCCGTTTGACCGTAACGAAGATGGCACGATTTATCAGCGCCCATTTGGTGGTCATACCTCAAACTATGGCGAAAAAGCGGTACAACGCGCGTGTGCGGCAGCTGACCGTACAGGTCACGCCCTGCTACATACGCTGTATCAAAAAAACCTAGAGCAAGGCACCGAGTTCTTTATCGAGTGGATCGCGCTTGATTTGATCAAAGACGAAGACGGCAACATCAACGGTGTGGTGGCGATTGAGCAAGAAACTGGTACCATCGCTGTCTTCCAATCACCAATCACCGTACTAGCGACAGGTGGTGCAGGCCGTATCTTCGCCGCGTCTACCAACGCTTATATCAACACAGGTGACGGTATTGGTATGGCCGTGCGTGCTGGTATCCCGCTACAAGATATGGAGTTCTGGCAGTTCCACCCAACCGGCGTGCATGGTGCTGGCGTACTATTGACCGAAGGGTGCCGCGGTGAAGGGGCTATCTTGCGTAACAAAGATGGTGAAGCGTTCATGGAGCGTTATGCGCCAACGGTCAAAGACCTAGCGCCTCGTGACCTTGTATCGCGCTCGATGGACCAAGAAATCAAAGAAGGCCGCGGCTGTGGTCCGAACGCTGACCATATCGTAATGGACATGACGCACCTAGGTGTCGATACCATTATGAAGCGTCTACCATCAGTGTTTGAAATCGGTAAAAACTTCGCCAACGTCGACATCACCAAAGAGCCAATTCCAGTTATCCCGACCATTCACTATATGATGGGCGGTATTCCAACCACGATTCATGGTCAGGTCATCGTACCAGATCTAGAAGCGGGTACCGATGAAAACGGTCTATACGCTAAAGGCAACGTGGTAAAAGGCCTCTATGCCATCGGTGAGTGTGCGTGCGTCAGTGTCCACGGTGCCAACCGTTTAGGTACCAACTCACTTCTTGACTTGGTGGTATTTGGCCGCGCAGCTGGTAAGCACATCGTTGATGAGTTCCACCATGCCGACCACAACTATAAGCCATTAGATCCACGTGTGCTTGACTTCACCATGCGTCGCCTAGACAAGCTGCAGCAGTCTACTGAAGGCTACAATGCGCAAGATGTCGCTGATGAAATCCGTGCTACCATGCAAAAACATGCCAGCGTATTCCGTACCCAAGCCATCATGGACGAAGGTGTTGAAAAAATCTTGGCACTGGGTGAAAAAATCGACAAGATCCACTTGGCCGATAAATCACAAGTCTTTAACACTGCTCGTATCGAAGCCTTTGAAGTGGCAAACTTATACGAAGTTGCGAAAGCTACGATGATTTCAGCGGCGCATCGTCACGAAAGCCGCGGCGCGCATAGTGTCTCTGATTACGATCGTCCAGAAGATGATGATTACGCACCAAATGGCCGTAACGATCACGAGTGGATGAAGCATACCTTGTGGTATTCTGAAGGCAACCGCATCATTTACAAGCCAGTTCGTAAAGTGCCGTTGACAGTCGACTATATCGAGCCAAAAGTCCGCGTCTACTAATATTGGACGCCGCGCCTGATATATACTCGATATATAAACTGCGCAAACGTTTTATCCCTTATTCATTTATTAAAAGGTGACCGCCAGCTACATGCACTTGCCCGCGCTAATGATAAACCAATCGTTAGCGCGGTGAGGTCGCAGTCTTTGTATGCCCGCCATCACCTATGTGTGGAGTTTAGCATTATGAGCCGAGGTACTCGCACCATCGAAATCTATCGCTACGATCCTGATGTGGACGCAGCGCCGCGCATGCAAACCTATACGATTGAGCTGTTAGACTCAGATCGTATGTTGCTTGACGTGTTATTACGCCTAAAGAAAGAAGATGAGACCCTCACTTTCCGCCGCTCTTGCCGCGAAGGCATTTGTGGCTCTGATGGCATGAACATCAATGGCAAAAACGGTCTTGCATGTCTTATCAACATGAACACCTTGCCAGAAAAAGTCACCGTCCGTCCTCTACCAGGTCTGCCTGTGGTTCGTGATTTGGTCGTCGATATGAACCAATTCTATGAGCAATACGAAAAAGTACACCCGTACTTAATCAATGATCAGCCAGCACCGCCGACAGAGCGTCTGCAATCACCTGAGCAGCGCGAACAACTAAACGGTCTGTACGAATGTATCTTATGTGCATGCTGTTCGACCAGCTGCCCATCATTCTGGTGGAACCCTGATAAGTTCTTAGGCCCATCAGCATTGCTACACGCCTATCGTTTTGTGGCTGATAGCCGTGACAGTGATACGCAAGCGCGTCTTGCTCGTTTGGACGATCCGTTTAGTTTGTTCCGTTGCCGCGGTATCATGAACTGTGTGTCAGTTTGTCCAAAAGGCTTGAATCCAACCAAAGCAATTGGTCATCTGCGTAATATGTTGATTGACCAAGCAGGTTAATCGTTTATAATTGCATGGTTTTTTACAGATACTGTAAAAAAAACACCACCTAGCTATTAGGTGGTGTTTTTTATTGATTAGCGTGTGTCAGCTTTTCAACCTACCTTTACAGGCAGCAGCGCAAGCGCGATGTGTTTTTAGCGTGCATCGATGACAGTATGATGGTAAAACTATATTGACAGTACGTTGGTCATGTGTAAGAAGGTCTGTGATAAAGACGCGCGGCCTATATAATTAGATACGCAATACTATTAGCCTACACTTGATATAGAAATCATAGGGGTAAGCGTACATTAGCTCAGGGTTTTGATGAGGTATTTGCCTTTATTTAGGTAATTTTAGTGCTTGATTAGGCCGAATGCTTAGGAAGATTTTGCTACTTTGGGTATAATAGCAAGCCAGCATCAGCCAATAATGATATCATTATATTGATAATAGATATTCATTATGTAAATACCTAGTATTGAACAAACAAACTATGTCGCAAAAAGTAGACATGCTACCCTATACAGCAATGTATATTTGGCTAAGAGTGTCACCTATCTCATTGATAGGATAACAGTTCAGCCAAAATAGCCGTATAAAAGACTAGCTGAAAGCAGGAAAACTGGCGACTCATTGGTTGCTAGCGTAATACCTATACGCACCTAACCAGCCATATATGTCAGGTGGATATATACTATGAGCTTGCCATACACCAGCATGGATAACCCATGGTTAATAAATGTTAGTTAATAGATTTGTTATGGCTTTTTGCATTATATATAAATTAATGTTGTGAAACGAGTTGGTTCAGAAAACTGAGCGTTCACAAATAGTTATATTTTTACCAACGGTATTGTAATAACTGCGATCATCACTACTTAGCTATTGTCGACACCGTATGTTAGCGGCAATGCAAAAGTAGACGAGAGACGGTCAGCGCTCAATTTGCTTGACTTTTGCTTGACGTAAGTTACGTCAGAGGTTATCCAGACTGTTGACAACCAATAAGCGCTCAGTCAATAAACGCTCAACCGCTGATGTGACACAAGGTTTACATAGCAGATATACGACAGATTACACAATAATAAGCACGATTCCATTCATTTATCTATCAAATAGACGATTATTATGAATAGTATAACCAAAGACGCAGCAGAGCTAGGACATACTGAACTGGCCGCTGACAATGCCAATTATATCGAAGCGCTCTACGAGCAATACCTAACAGATCCTGATAGTGTGGATGCGGACTGGCAAACGTATTTTGAACAGTACAAGTCGCCAAATGACGCCAAACACAATGCTATTAAAGATCAGTTTTTATTGCTGGCCCGCAATCAAACCGCCAATAAAGTCAACACCGACACCAGTAGCGCGTCTGCTGGCAGTGCCGACTGTGCGGATCCTAAACAAATGGGTGTGCAGCAGTTGATCTCAGCTTACCGCCGCCGTGGTCATCGCCGTGCCAAGCTAGATCCATTAGATCTGCATCCGCGTGCCGAAGTAGAAGATCTGACGCTAGAGTATCACAACCTATCAGAGGCCGATCTCGATACGGTATTTCCAACCAATGATTTAAACATCGGTAAAGACGAAGCGACACTCCGTGAGATCATTGAAATCATGGAGCGTGTATACTGCCGTTACATCGGTGTTGAATACATGCACGTGACCACCAGCACCGAAAAACGCTGGATGGAAAAATACCTCGAGACCAATCTAGGCTATATCGAATTTGATAAAGAAAAACGCCTATCTATCTTAGAGCGTCTGACAGCGGCTGAAGGCCTAGAGAAATATCTGGCTCGTAAATATACCGGCGTCAAACGTTTCGGTCTAGAAGGCGGCGAGAGCTTTATCCCGGCCATCAATGAAATCATCCAACGTGCTGGCGGCTATGGCACCAAAGAGATGGTCATTGGTATGGCGCACCGTGGCCGTCTAAACTTATTGGTCAATATCTTAGGTAAAAACCCTGCCGATTTGTTTGATGAGTTCGATGGTAAAGTACAGCCAGAAAAAGGCTCAGGTGACGTTAAGTATCATAACGGTTTTTCTTCTAACGTCATGACACCAGGCGGTGAGGCGCATTTGGCTCTAGCCTTTAACCCATCGCACCTTGAAATCGTAGCGCCCGTCTTACAAGGCTCGGTACGTGCACGTCAAGTTCGCCGTAACGATCAGCCGTTAATGGACAACAAAGGCGGTAACTCAGTGCTGCCAATCGTCATCCATGGTGATGCTGCTTTTGCCGGTCAGGGTGTGGTTCAAGAAACCTTCCAGATGTCACAGACGCGTGGTTATACCACGGGTGGTACGGTTCATATCGTGATCAACAACCAAGTCGGCTTTACGACCAGCCGTCAAGAAGACGCACGCTCAACCGAGTACTGTACTGATGTGGCCAAGATGGTGCATGCACCTATCCTACACGTCAACGGCGATGACCCTGAGTCTGTGGTGTTTGCTGCGCAATTGGCACTAGACTACCGTCATGAGTTTGGCAAAGACATCATCATTGATTTGTTCTGCTATCGTCGTAACGGTCACAACGAAGCCGACGAGCCATCAGCGACGCAGCCTTTGATGTATGCAGTTATCAAAAAACTGCCTACGACGCGTACTCTCTACGCACAAAAGCTCATCGCCGATGGCGTCCTTAGCGCAGAAGAAGAAAAACAGTACGAAAATGACTACCGTGAGTCGCTAGACCGTGGTGATTATGTCGCCAACTCATTGGTCAGCAAGCCAAACGAAGCGTTATTTGTCGATTGGAAGCCCTACCTAGGTCATGATTTGGTCGATGAATGGGATACCAGCGTCGATATCGAAAAATTAAAAGAGTATGGCCGCCGTATGGCGCAAATGCCAGAAGGCTACAAGCTACAGCGCCAAGTACAAAAAGTGGTCGATCAGCGTCTAGCCATGCAAACAGGCGAAGAGCCACTGAACTGGGGCGCCGCTGAAACTTTGGCCTATGCATCATTGGTCGATCATGACAATGCCTTGGTTCGTATCACTGGTGAAGATGTCGGCCGTGGTACTTTCTCGCATCGTCATAGTGAGATCTACAACATCAATGACGGCAGCATGTATGTGCCTTTATCACATATCAGCGAAAACCAAGCACGTTTTGCCACTTATAACTCGTTGTTGTCAGAAGAAGCGGTACTGGCCTTTGAATACGGCTATGCAACCACCGTACCCAACGCGCTCATCGTTTGGGAAGCGCAGTTTGGTGACTTCGTCAACGGCGCGCAAGTGGTGATTGATCAGTTTATCTCAAGCGGCGAGACCAAATGGCAGCGCGTTTGTGGTCTAACCATGCTGTTGCCACATGGCTATGAAGGTCAAGGCCCTGAGCATTCATCAGCACGTCTTGAGCGTTTCTTGCAGCTATGTGCCGAAGACAACATGCAAGTGATTACCCCAACGACGCCTGCACAGATTTATCATGCCTTACGTCGTCAAGCGGTACGCCCAATTCGTAAGCCGCTTATCGTTATGTCACCGAAGAGCCTGCTGCGTCATAAGTTGGCAACCTCTCACTTAGAAGAGCTTGCCAACGGTAAGTTTGAGACGGTACTGCCAGAGATGGATGAGCACAATGCAGACAACATCACTCGTATGGTGCTCTGTGGTGGTAAGGTCTACTATGATCTACTTGAGCAGCGCCGTGCGCTTGGCCTTGATCATGTGGCCATCGTCCGTATTGAGCAGCTTTATCCATTGCCAGAAAAACGCTTGATTGCTGAGATCGAAAAATACAGCAACCTAAAAGAAATCGTTTGGACGCAAGAAGAGCCATTGAACCAAGGTGCTTGGTACTATCTGGCGCCGCATATGTTCCGTATCGTCGTACCACATCCAACCAAGGCAAAAGTCATGGAGCCAGTGGCACGTCCACCGAGTGCCGCTCCTGCGACAGGGTCGCCAAAACTGCATGCTCAGCAGCAGCAAGCACTGATCGCAGGCGGTCTTGGTATTAGTGTCGATGAGCTGGCAAAGTAAGATAAGTGACAGACGTTCAAGTTATAGATTATAGAAGACACATGAAGCAGGCGATGACAGTCAGTACTGGCAATATCTATCAGTGACATTGTTGCACACAGTATTGACTGCCTATCACGACTTAATAACGCATATAAATATCCAAATCTAAGGAGTATATCGATGGCTGATATCAAAGCCCCCGTTTTTCCAGAATCGGTTGCCGATGGCACGATCGTCGAATGGCATGTCAGTGAAGGTCAGCAAGTAAACCGTGATGACCTATTGGCTGAAATCGAAACCGACAAAGTTGTTTTAGAAGTTGTGGCACCTGATGATGGTGTTGTGACCAAAATCGTCAAGCAAGTAGATGACACAGTACTATCTGACGAGCTAATCGCTGAGTTTGAAGCGGGCGCAAGTGGCAGCACAGACTCAAACGATGAGCCAGCAGTCAACCCAGACCAGCCAGCGGCACCAGTGCAAGCTAAGCAAGGTACAGATGGCGGTGAGCCAGTACAAGCCACTGACAAAAAAGACGAAGCTGACCATAAAGATCAAAGCCCAGCCGTTCGTAAAGCGGCCAAAGAGTCTGGCGTAGATCCGAAAAACGTCGAAGGCAGTGGCCGCGGTGGCCGTGTGACCAAGAGTGATATGGCAAACCCAACGCTAAAAGCCGACAGCTCTATCAAGTCAGATAGCGGTCGTCCTGTGGCAGAGTCAACTGGTGAGCGTACCGAAAAACGCGTTCCAATGACGCGCCTACGTAAGCGTGTCGCTGAGCGTCTACTGTCAGCTACTCAAGAAACTGCTATGTTGACGACCTTTAACGAAGTCAATATGAAGCCGTTGATGGACATGCGTGCTAAGTACAAAGCCCAGTTCGAAAAACGTCATGGCGTACGTTTAGGCTTTATGTCCTTGTTTGTCAAAGCGGCGACCGAAGCACTCAAACGCTTCCCAGCGGTAAACGCTTCACTAGACGGTGATGACATCGTTTATCATGGTTTTTATGACATCGGTGTGGCGGTATCATCAGATCGCGGCCTCGTCGTTCCAGTACTGCGCGATACTGACCGTATGAGCATGGCGGACATCGAAGCCAAAATCCGTGAATACGGTAGCAAGGCGCAAGAAGGCAAGCTTGGTCTAGACGAGATGACGGGTGGTACGTTCACTATCTCAAACGGCGGTGTATTTGGTTCACTCATGTCAACGCCTATCCTGAACCCACCGCAAACTGCTATCTTGGGTATGCATGCGATCAACGAGCGCCCAATGGCAGTCGACGGTAAAGTTGAGATTTTACCAATGATGTACCTAGCGCTGTCTTATGACCACCGTATGATCGATGGTAAAGAAGCGGTACAATTCTTAGTGACACTAAAAGAATTGGTCGAAGATCCTACTATGCTTCTTTTAGACCTGTAAGCTTATAAGCTTGTATTGGCAATCGCTGATACAAGTTTTTTAACTTTGGTATCGGCCATTGTCATTTGAGCAAAATCACGCTTAGCAATAATCAAGCCGTTTAATTATGACATTTAATGAAGACGCAGTCCTATAGGGCGGCGTCTGACGGCGGGTCGTTAGTACGCTTTATCGAGCTGTCTGCATTTGAGGCAGCCTACTGGCTACTAAATACTTCATCAACTAGACAGATGATTGACTCTGCGGTTAAAGATGAGATCGGTCGTTATTGCACAAAAGTGACACCATCGTGCCGATATACCTTACACAACATGAGCAAAATCTAAAATAATCTAAAAAATAGGAACGTACTATGAAAGACAATTATGATTTGGTCGTCATCGGCGGCGGTCCTGGCGGTTATGAAGCAGCCATTCGCGCAGGTCAGCTTGGTATGAGCGTGGCCTGTATCGAAAAACGCGTTTATAAAGGCGAGCCTGCGCTTGGCGGTACTTGTCTAAACGTCGGTTGTATCCCATCAAAAGCCTTGCTGGATAGCTCGCATCGTTATGAAGCGACCAAGCATGACCTAGCTGAGCATGGCATCAGCACAGGTGATGTCTCTATCGATATCGAGCAGATGATCGCTCGCAAAGAAGGCATCGTCAAGCAGTTGACCGGCGGCGTGGCAGCATTGCTCAAGGGCAATGGCGTTGACTGGCTACAAGGTTGGGGTACGCTCATCGATGGTAAAGGTAGCGAGAAGAAAGTTAAATTTACCGCGCTAGAAGACGACAGCGAAACGACCATCACCGCAAAAAATGTCATTCTTGCGGCAGGCTCTGTGCCGATCGAGATTCCAGTGGCCAAAACTGACGGTGACCGTATCGTTGATTCAACTGGCGCACTGGACTTTACTGAAGCTCCGAAGCGCCTTGGCGTGATCGGTGCAGGCGTGATCGGTCTGGAGCTAGGCTCTGTATGGCGCCGCTTGGGTAGTGAGGTCGTGGTATATGAAGCACTACCGAGCTTCTTGGCTGCTGCTGACAAAGACATCGCCAAAGAAGCCGGCAAACTGCTGAAAAAGCAGGGCCTTGATATCCGTGTCGATACCAAAGTCACCAACGCTGAAGTCAAAGGCGATCAAGTCGTTGTGACCAGCGAAGCCAAAGGCGAGTCGAGCGAGGAGAGCTTTGATAAGCTAATCGTCTGTGTCGGTCGCCGTGCCTACTCTGAAAAACTACTGGGCGAAGACAGCGGTATCACCTTGACCGAGCGCGGTCTAATCGATGTCGACGAGCAGTGCAAAACCAATCTAGATGGTGTCTATGCCATCGGTGATCTGGTACGTGGTCCTATGCTTGCGCACAAAGCGATGGAAGAGGGCATGATGGCCGTCGAGCGTATCCATGGCGAAAAAGCTCAGGTCAACTATGACACCATTATCAACGTCATCTATACCCATCCAGAAATCGCATGGGTTGGCATGACTGAGCAAGAAGCCGAAGAAGCAGGTTATGAAGTCAAAACTGGCTCATTTAACCTAGCGGCCAACGGTCGTGCGCTCGCGCAAAGCGAAGGCCAAGGCTCTATCAAAGTCGTCGCCGATGCCAAAACAGATCGTTTGTTAGGTATGCATGCCATCTCTGCAGGCGCAGGTGATATCGTCCATCAAGGCATGATCGCGATGGAGTTTGTTTCTAGTATCGAAGACCTGCAGCTGATGACGTTTGCTCACCCAACGATCTCAGAAGCAGTACACGAAGCGGCGCTATCTGCAGATGGCCGTGCTATCCACGCTATCCAGCGTAAAAAGCGTAAAAAATAAGTCGTTCGCTACCGTTGCAAAACAAGCAAACAAATAAGTAAGTATCGATTTATGACTTGACTATTTAGGCGTCAATGATAGTACTGCTATCGGCGCTGCTGTTATGGTCATAAGTGCGCCAGACTCTGCTCTACGCGCACTTATTTTCACTTTTTATTAATTGTAAAAAAACAAAGGATACAATCAATGAATTTACATGAGTATCAAGCAAAAGAGCTATTAAAAAGCTACGGATTGCCTATTCAAGAAGGCATCATCGCCCACAATGGCGACGAAGCTGCTGCTGCTTTTGACAAAACCCCAACCGATATCGCCGTCATCAAAGCACAGGTACACGCTGGTGGCCGTGGTAAAGCGGGCGGTGTAAAGCTGGTTAAGACTCGTGAAGAAGCCAAGCAAGTGGCAGAAGAGCTTATCGGTACCAACTTGGTCACCTTCCAGACTGATGCTGATGGTCAACCCGTCAACTTCGTCTTGGTTGCAGAAGATATGTATCCAGTACAGACTGAGCTATATCTTGGTGCTGTGGTCGACCGTGCTACCCGCCGTGTGACCTTTATGGCATCTACCGAAGGTGGTGTTGAGATTGAGAAAGTTGCAGAAGAAACGCCAGAAAAAATCTTCAGCATCACTGTTGATCCATTAGTTGGTCTATTGCCTTTCCAAGCTCGTGAAGTTGGTTTCAAGTTAGGTCTTGAAGGCAAACAAATCAACCAGTTCGTTAAACTAATGACTGGCGCATACAAAGCGTTCATCGAAAACGATTTCGATATGATTGAAATCAACCCACTAGCAGTTCGTGAAAACGGCGAATTGGCTTGTGTTGACGGCAAAATCGGTGTTGATTCAAACGCGCTATTCCGTCAGCCAAAAATTGCTGAGCTACATGACCCATCACAAGAAAATGAGCGCGAGCTAAAAGCGGCTGAGTTTGACCTAAACTATGTCGCTCTAGAAGGTAATATCGGTTGTATGGTTAACGGCGCTGGTCTTGCCATGGCGACCATGGACATCATCAAACTGTACGGCGGCAAGCCTGCTAACTTCCTAGACGTGGGCGGCGGTGCAACCAAAGATCGCGTTGTAGAAGCGTTCAAAATCATCCTAGAAGACAGCAGCGTAGAAGGCGTTCTAATCAATATCTTCGGTGGTATCGTACGCTGTGACATGATCGCAGAAGCCATCATCGCTGCGGTCAAAGAAGTCGATGTACAAGTACCTGTCGTCGTCCGTCTAGAAGGTAACAATGCTGAAAAAGGCGCGCAAATCCTAGAAGAGTCTGGTCTAAAACTGGTCTCAGCTCAGGGCCTCGCAGACGCTGCACAAAAAATTGTCGAAGCTGTAAAAGCTTAATACCGATTGCGCCAGTGCTTTAGAGTAGGGCGATAAAACCAAACTCTAAGCATATAAGCGCTATCGCATAGTCGTCAAAGCGTGATGGCACTTGCTAGGCTCGGATCGTCATTGTCAGATCATTATTGATAGTGGTCATCAGTCGTCAAGTCGCTGTCACAAGACAACCGAATACAAGGAAAAAATAATGAGTGTATTAATCGACAAAGACACCAAAGTATTGGTGCAAGGTTTTACTGGTAAAAATGGTACTTTCCATTCAGAACAAGCTATTGAGTACGGTACTAAAGTTGTGGGTGGTGTAACCCCAGGTAAAGGTGGTCAAACTCACCTAGGTCTACCAGTGTTCAACACTATGGCGGAAGCTATGAAAGCGACTAACGCTGATGCGTCAGTTATCTATGTTCCAGCACCATTTGTATTAGATTCAATCATTGAAGCAGTAGACGCTGGCGTTAAGCTAATTGTTGTGATTACTGAAGGTGTTCCAACGCTAGACATGCTTAAAGCGAAGCGTTACATCGAGCAAGCTGGCGATGTGAAAATGGTTGGTCCAAACTGCCCAGGCGTTATCACTCCAGGTCAGTGCAAAATTGGTATCATGCCAGGCCACATCCACTTGCCAGGTAAAGTGGGCATCATCTCACGTTCAGGTACTTTGACTTATGAAGCAGTAGCACAGACTACTAAGCTTGGTTTTGGTCAGTCTACTTGTATCGGTATTGGTGGTGATCCAATCCCAGGTATGAACCAAATCGATTGCTTGAAGATGTTCCAAGAAGATCCACAAACTGAAGCGATTGTACTAATCGGTGAGATTGGTGGTACTGCTGAAGAAGAAGCTGCGGCATACATCAAAGAGCACGTAACTAAGCCAGTTATCGGTTACATCGCTGGTGTTACTGCCCCTAAAGGTAAGCGTATGGGCCATGCTGGTGCAATTATCTCTGGTGGTAAAGGTACTGCTGAAGAGAAATTCAAAGCATTCGAAGATGCGGGCATCGCTTATACTCGCGACCCATCTAAGATTGGTGAAACCGTTAAAGAAGTTACCGGTTGGTAAGAGTAAAATAGACATTAGCCTACAGTTAAGCTACTAAAACTATATTGAAATATGATTAAGACACCCCTACAATGGGGTGTCTTTTTTTGCTTAGCCACATGGATCAACAGTTATGTCAGATGCTCAGAATGAAATCAACAACCTCAAAAAAATGCTCATTGAGTTGAGCCAGCGAGTAGAAGATGCTGCAATTGATTCTAAAGTCAATGCTCATACAAATATCGTTAACGATGAAAACGATTCTGAACTATCTCTAAGTTTCAGTAAGTTGAGAAAAGAACTAGAAGAAGCCAACTCTAAAAATCGAATATTAACTCAAGAAATCACATCTTTGAAAACAGAAAAAGAAAACTTAGAGTATGAAAATAATAAGAATATTAAGAAAAAAGACCATTATGCAAAACAGATGGAACAGCATGAAAAAAATAACAGAAAACTTTTTGAGCTATACTCAGCAGACAAGAAGGAGCTTTTTAATTACAGGCTATTAACTGAAAAACTGAGACAAGAGATAGTTAGTCTAGAAAATAATATTGAAAAACAAGAGCAACGCTACGATAATCTGAAAAACCAGTTATCATATAAACTCGGCAGCAGGATAATTGGATTAAAAAAATCAAAAGACTTATTAAAACTACCAAAAAATTTATTGGACGATTATGTTTCTGTTAAGTCTAAAATTGATAACTCTTCTACCTTATCACTCATAACGCAAACTGTGCCTTCAGCCTCGCAACCAATTTATAATAATAATAGAGAATATACAATTTTCAATAAAAGTGCGACTTTGCCACTCAAAAGTAAACCCAACACGATTATTTTTAATCAAGGCTTCAAAGGATCTTTAGATTTGCAGCTATATGGTGTAAAACCCTCTGCAACTGTTGACATTGAACTAACAATTCGCGCACATCAAAGCGATGCTATTTTCAGAATAATGCCAGATCTAAAGCATGTGCATCATCTTTCTGCTAACGAAGCTATGACGATTACTATTACGGTTAATGATGATCAAGCTCATCAGTTTATGCAAGTAATGAGTTCCAACGGAACTATTGAAGTTGTTTTTAGAAAAAAACGTGGTGTTCCTTCTTTTATACATCTTTTACAGATAGGGCATCATAATAATATTATTTTAGATAGTGATAGCCTGAACAATAGTAACGAAGTTATTTCCAATGAGAGAATAATTCCTAAGCCTAAGAAGAAGAGTTCACTATTTAGAGAGGCAATAGAGATACAAAAACAACAGGGTTTTGACATTGCACTATTATTTTTAAAAAAATATACTCCTGAAGATCAAAAAAGTACGATTAATATTTTTTATGCCAACAATGAACTAATCAATGAAACAAGATGGTTAAGCTATATAAATACATACATTAAAGATCATGGTATGCAACCTATAGAGTTAAAAGAAAACGAAAAAGAAAAATTTTATCGTATTCATAGTTCAACAAGTTACAAAGTCGAAGATAGAACAAAGATATCTGTCATCATGCCAGCGTACAATGCTGAGAAGACAATTGAACTTTCTATGAAATCAATTTTAAATCAAACTTGGCAAAATTTAGAGTTGATTGTTATTAATGACTGTAGTGCTGATCGCACATCTGAGATTATTAAAAAGATAGCTTTAACTGATTCAAGAGTTAAGTTTATAGATAACCCATGTAATGTGGGGGCATACGTTTCCAAAAATCTAGGCTTAAAAATTGCAACTGGCGATTATATTACTGGACATGATGCTGATGATTGGGCTTATCCGCAGCGTCTTGAGCAGCATATGAAACTTATAAGGTCTGAAGTTACACCGCCTCGTGCTAGTAATACACGTATGATCAGAATGGAAGAAAGTGGGTATCTACCGTTGTATCCATTCGGTCCATTCTGCCATGATGGAGTTATGAGAGTGGCTTCTATTACCTGTATGTTTGAAGTAAATTTCTTACGTAATACGCTAGGAGGATGGGACTGTTCTCGTTTCGGTGCCGATAGTGAAATTATAAGCCGCTGTAAAATGGTCATTGGTGATGAGTTTAAAAACTATAAATCATTAAGTATGATTTGTTTAGATGAGCCTACTAGTCTGACCAATCATCCTATACACGGTGTTTCTAAAACTTCGGGTATATCTCCCACGAGGAAGTTTTACAAAGAGCAGTGGACAGAGTGGCATAAAACCATCAATAAGAATGATGTATACCTAGAGTTTCCTCATTTAGATAGGAAGTTTCAGGTTCCTGAAGGTACAGAGATACCGAAAGAAAATATATTAAGAGCTATTAAGAGTATAGAAACAAATTTTAATTTTTAACTGCTTTTTATATTAAATGATTATATAAATAATTTAGGCTATTTCGAATATCAAATAATGCTTAAAATCCCATTTTTCTAAATTCTATCAAATTAGGCTACTTATGAATGTTAAAAAACTTGAGAATCAGTACTTTGTTTTTGCTAGTGATTTGGAAAATCCAAATAAATTCTTTCAAGGTTACTGTTTTGTAGGTACTGATTATATTTTTGGAGATATAGGTAGGCAGAAGTACTACGATGAGACAGGTAATAACATTTTTGGAGGGGAGGACGGCTGTTACGTAATAGCTGAAAGCGTAGATGATAGTTTTTTATTATCATCTGATTTTTCTGGAAATAAAAAAATATTTTATTATTGGACCCCTGATTTTTGGGTTGTTTCTAATTCTATATTTTTGATTGTTGAGCATTTGAAAGATAATAATATTAATATATCTGTTAATTATTCGCAATTAGCTGCAATAGCAGTACCTAGAGGTTCATTCTTTAATCAGCTATATTCTATTGATACTTTCGTGAATAATATCAAGTTGCTCCCTATTGGTCATAGTCTAAAAATATCAAAATCAAGATATTCTATTGAAAAGATTGAGAAAACTAGAAGCTTTGATAGCTACGAAGAAGGATTGTCTATATTTATAGGAACTTGGATTGCACGATTAGCGGGATTGCTTAATCATGGTATAAATATAAAGGCAGACTTAACCGGTGGTGCAGATTCAAGAACTGTGTTTACATTTTTGAAGAAAGCAGCAGAAAAAACTATACGAGCTAATAATATCCCTGTACTGCGTTCAGGATCTACTCCAAGTAATACAACTGATTTAGAAATTGCTACAAAAATTGCCAATATTTATAATTTTCCCATTAATGAAAAAGGTATCGATAGAGTCAATACTTTCTCAGGAGAAGAGTCTTTTTTATCTTGGAAAATCCTTTGTTTAGGAGTATATCATCCTGTATATTTTCCTAACTCTGGACCTCAGCATCATATAGTATCACTTGGCGGTGCAGGTGCGGAGAATCATCGTCATTTTTATAAAAATCCTAGTGTACAGGATTTTGTAAACTCTAATGCTTCTAAGGTGTCACCAAAATGGTTGTCTTATAATGTTATTGCGGACCTTGAGACAGAATTGCAGAGAATGACTAATGCGAACTCTGAAATGGATCCATTAATACTGCACTACCGAGAATATAGGAATAGAATGCACTCGGGTAGGACACCACAATACATATCACTATTCAATCCTCTAGGCTCTAAAATTCTAGAAGATGTATCTGAGGTCGCAGGTGAAAACAGATTAAAGGTAGGCCAACTCAATTATGATCTTATGGCAACTCTGCTTCCCGATATCTTAAATATACCATTCGATAATGAAGCAAAAGCACTCAATGAAGTCAGGAAAGAAAACCTTACAGTTCTAGATAGCTGGCAAGAGTTTGAAACTGGTAATGTTTATATCGATAATAATCCTAAAATTCATGATAAAGAAAAGACCTTACCCGCACTACAGTTGCTAAATATTGATTTTCAAAAGGCTAAAGAGAATAGTTTTGTTAAAGAATTTTTTGGTACAGAATTTATTGGACAAGCTGAGACAGCCATGGCTGATGCAATTGAGAGTAAAAGGTTTCCTCATGCTATTTATGCGCAAAGTATTGCAGCTATTATTGCAGCCAGCCTTTTTGATTAGAACAAATGTTTTAGTGGGATTTAAATCATATTTCTGTATCTAATCTTTAGTTTTAAATTTATGAATTAAAGATAGATTAACCCTTTATAAATCTTCAGTCTCATCACTAGTATAATTGTTTATCTTAAAATTATTATACTTTTCTAAAACGTTTTAATTATAGGTGCTCGATGAATATTGAGAAAGAAAAATTAAATAAAGCAAAAGAAGAATTAGATAAAATAAAACAAGAGTTTAAAAAAAACATTTTGAATTTAGAAGAGGTTTTAGATAGTTTAGTAATTGAAAGAAATAAGAAGAAATCAGCTAATGAATGTTTCCTAGAAATAGAACTAATTATGTCTGATGCTCTAAAGCAATTACCTACTAGAATGACTAAGCAAAGGTACTTATCAGTAGTATTAAATAATGAAAAAAAGTATTCACAAATAGAAAAACAAATAGACTTAATATTCTTTAAAAGAATACTAAGAAGGAAATATGGTCTGACAGTTAGTCCAGGTGGGAATGACAAGTTATTAGATATGAAGTTTGCTGATGCTTTAAACATACCGACTCCTTCTGTATATCAACAGAACATCACATTAGACAATGTAAGTTTTGAAAAGGCTCCTTTTGTTTTGAAGCCTACTTACGGTTCGAATGCTAAAAACGTTTTTTACGTGCATTCCATAAGTAAGATTGTGGAAGCGAAGTCTGCGAGATGTTTTGATTCAATATCAGCTATGAAATCCTACATAAGTGCCTCTGGTTATAATAAAACCTGGCAGACAGAGCAATTGATGACAGGTGTTGATGGTAAACCTTCTACCGATTTAAAAGTTTATGCTTACTATGGCGAAACAGGTGGTGTCATGGAGGTGCTTCGAGAGGATAAGACTTATCGTTGTTGGTATTCGCCAGAAGGCAAAATTCTTGAATCCGAGAATTTAAAGACCGAATGGTTCAATGGCAATGGTTTTAGTCCTAAATTACTTGAATATGCTAGTAAAATAGCATTAGCGACACCTACACCATTTCTAAGAATAGATTTTTATCAAGACGAAAATGACTACTATCTTGGTGAGATTACTCCTCATCCTGGGAAATACTATACAGAATATAGTAATCAGGTAGATAGTCAGTTAGGCCGCTGCTTCGTAGAGGCTGAAGCTCGTTTGTTTGCCGATTTAATAAAAGGTAAAAAATTTGATTTGTATTTTGATACTTATAAAGGGTACTTGAAGTAACTTACAAACTTGTTATCAAGGAATAACATGTATAAATTTGACTCTGTAATGAGTGTGTTCTCTTATTGGAGTGTTGGTTTTCAAGGAGGATTCTATGAGCGACAGTACTGAAAGTATTAGTTATTTACAAGCGATAGCAATTAGTGTAGGTGCAATAATAGGGTGGGGTGCCTACATTATGCCAGGCGATCTCTTCTTGCCCCAATCGCAGTTATTGGGGTCTTCGATAGCAATTGTTATCGGTACAATAGCTATTTATACGGTAGCACAGGCATATATCAACTTACTAGCTCAAACTCCTGAAGATGAGTCAGGAGGAATATACTGGATTGAAAAATATCTTAATAAGAAACATGCTTATGTTTACGGGTGGGGGGTAGCTATAGGGTATATATCTATTGTTGCTTTAAATATTTCTGCTGTAGCATTATTATTAAGATATCTGATACCCAGTAGTCTACAAATAGGTTATTTATATACTATTGCAGGTTGGGAAGTTTATGCAAGTGAAGTAGTTGTATGTAGTGCTGCTATTTTGCTATTCAGCTATATTAATCTAAAGGGGATGCAAGTTGGTGCTAAGGTCCAGTTATATATAGCTTTATTTATGATACTGTCAGTAACTGCTCTCTTTTTTGGATCTCTTTGGGCTGTGCCAGCAACTCAGACGTTCTTACCAAACAGTATAGAAACCAGCTCAGTCACAAGTTTAGCATGGATACCTATTCTGGCTATAATGCCATGGGCTTATGTTGGTTTTGAAACCACACCCCAGATATCCAAGTCTATTGCAAATTCTAAGACGAAAACTAAAAGTATAATCTTAATCTCATTAGTAGCAGGATTTTTATTCTATTTCTTAATAAATTATTTTACTGCATTGAATATGGATTTTGATTATCAGCGTATTAAAAATAGTGCTTGGGCTACGGGTGAAGGAGTTGATAGTCGTATTGGTAGCATGGGTATTTGGCTGCTATCAGTTGCTATGATTGGTTCAATTTTAAGTGGTATAAATGGTTTTATACTCTCTTCAGTTAAGTTGCTAGAATCAATGGGTCAGTCATCTTTATTGCCATCAGTTTTTATTAGTAATAATCAATTTAGCAAAAAGAGAATAGTAATCTTAATATGTTTAATCTGCTTATTATCTCCATGGCTTGGTAGAAATTACTTACTTGATATCGTAAATATGGCTTCTCTAGGTATCACTGTTGGATTCAGTTATGTGACGATAGCAGATCTTATTAATGAGAGACGGAAAAATAAGGCTAATATTACTAATTACCTGTCTGTTATAGTAAGCATAGTATTTATACTATTACTTCTTTTACCTTTTTCACCTGCCGCATTATCATTAAATTCTTATATACTCTTAGTATGCTTTGTTACTATAGGTGCTGTAGGCTACAAAAAATTAAGTATAGACTGTTATTTAGAAAAAACTTATTAAAGTCTTATAACCTTATAAGTCGGTTGTGAGTTTTAATTGCCGTAGGCTTAGTGCTTTGACAGTTATTTACGATTATAAAACTCTGAATATCTGTCAAAGTGTTTTTGATCTAGCAAGTCTCTAAATAGCCTAGCCTCTGCTTCACAGAAAAATTTACCTAACTGCTTATCCAATTCTGGACTATACTCTGGAAAGTAACGACCAGGATGAGGTGTCAACTCTCCTAAGTAGTAGCCATTTGCACCTTTATAAAAATCGATACGCATAAATGGAGCAGGAATGTTCAAAGATATTTTCTTAGCGTATTCTATTACTTGAGACTCAAACCCTGTTCCTTCGAACCATGGCTGGCTACGACGTTCACTCTCTAATATTTCGCCTTCAGCGTTGTACCAGCACTGATAGGCTTTATCTGTTCTTTTTATTTCTAATACGGCTCCGATTTTTCCATAATAAGCATATACTTTTATATCATGAGCTGCTTTCCCGTTATTGTTCAATATAAGAGTTTCAGTCTGCCACAAACCTTGGATTTGTCTACGAGCTATTTCTGCTTTGAATGCCTCCAAGCTTGTAAAAGTCTGGTTTGTTTTGACTTCTACTATGCTCTCGCTGTTAAAATAGAGGAAAACGTTTCTAGAAGAGCTACCAAAAGAAGGTTTGATAACAATATAGTCAGAAAATTCAATATCATCAAACTTACATTCACTTTGAAGCAGTTCTACAGTTGGAATGTCTAGAGATTTTGCAAATTCTTGGTCTATTTTTTTATTATTGTTCCAAGGAGATATATGGTAGTCTATAGCACTCAGATGCTGTTTGAATCGCATATACTCTACTTGTTTTGCTACATGAGAGTATGTAGCAGGTAAAGACATATAAGGGGTGATATATGATTGTCTGATCTCTTTTAAAGGTATGATTTTATATACTTTTTTTAAGCTCTCTGTGTATTCTTGGCTGTCTCGTCCGTATAACAGCGCTACTCTATCTAAAGTCAAACTTATATGTTCCTGAATAGCTCCAAACTGCTTAATATTTATATCAAGCTGCGATAGAGCATTCATCAATAATTTAGGTGGAGTGACTTCATTAGTCATAATTATATTAACTCTCTTAAAGGTGAGCAACCATACTTATCAAACCCTGAGTCTTTCGAGGTAGTTAAAGAATCTTTTCGCAGTAGCCCAATGGCTAAAGGAAGTTTAATATATTTAATAGAGTTTTCTTCATGATTAGAAAGGATTTTATTAAGAAAGCGCTTATCTGACTCAATTCTGCGCTGATCATCAAACCCTCCTAACGCTTCTATTGTCTTTCTATAAATCATCATTGAAGAAAGGTTAAGCCGTAGAAGTGGATAGTTTTGACGACAAATAGGCAATCCTGTCTGATCATCTACTCTAAAAAAATTAGAAAAATTGGCTATAGTATGGGGATTTTCATTCAACTGTAATAGTTGTCGTGCGACACGTTCTGGATGTGACCAATCATCTGAATCCTGAAAAGTTACAAACTCGCCAGATGAATGTTGTATACCGATATTTCTAGCGTGATATGTGCCACGATTTTCTTTAAGTTCAATGATTTTTATGGATGAATACTTTTTGAGCACTTCTACAGTACTATCAGTGCTAGCATCATCGACTACAATGATTTCAAGATTGTTAATGGACTGATTCAACAAAGAGTCAATACAGTTATTTATGAAATCTACAGAATTATAGGTAGTGACTATAATGCTGACTTTTTGAGAGTTATGAATTTTTTTTACTTTTTTACGATTATTACCAATAGTAAGTCTATTGCTTTTAACTAAGTTGATAGGTTGTAGCCCATACTGACGGTAAAACCTATAAATGAGTAGTTTTGCCAATAAAGGTTTATGTCGCATAAGAGCGATTTTTATAGCAATTAGCGTATCAGCTTGTTTGTAAAAGCGCAGAGGAGGGATATCTCCTAGAGCTATTCTTAAAGTATCTTTAAATGGTCTAGGAATATCATCACGTTGGTTGCAGAGCTCTAGAGTCAAGTCAGGATAGACATATCCTATTCTGTATAGAAGCTGGAGAGCGTCCTTTCTTTTTAAGTCAGTAATGGTATTAGAATTAAGCAGACCCTTTACCAAAGCGTCTGCTTTAGAATAGTGCTGAGTTTGAACATAGTGTTCAAACTTTTTTAATATATGACTCATCGGTTATAAGCGCCAATCTGGATTTAATAGTGCCCCTTTCACATCAATTATAACTTTAGACTCAGTACAAAAACTATTGATTTTATCATCTTCACCTACGAAGTCTGCATGATTAACAGCAACAATAACTGCATCAAAGCTGTTTTCTTCAATGCTCTGATAGTCAACATGATGAACATTTAAACTATTCCAGTCTTCATTAGTCACCCAAGGGTCAGAGTAAGTCATACGTACGCCATACTTCTCAAGCTCAGCTCCAATATCAGTTACCTTAGTGTTTCTTACATCAGGACAATTTTCTTTAAACGTGACACCTAGTAATAAAATACGGGCATCTTTGATGTTTTTCCCTTGCGAGATAAGCTTCTTAATAGTCTGTTCAGCCACAAACTTGCTCATAGAATTGTTTATGGATCTCGAAGTTAGTATCAAGTTCGGATTTAATCCTAAAGATGAAGCTTTATGAGCGAGATAATAAGGATCTACACCAATACAATGCCCACCAACTAGACCGGGCATTAATTTGATAAAATTCCATTTAGTAGCAGCCGCTTCTATAACTTCATGAGTATCTATACCGACTTCATTAAAAATAAGTGCTAGCTCATTGATCAAAGCAATATTGACGTCGCGTTGAGTGTTTTCAATAACTTTAGACGCTTCAGCAACTTTAATAGAGGATGCTTTAAAAGTACCTGCAGTGATTACTGAGTTGTACAGCTGATCTACTATATCGGTATAGTAAGTATTTGAGCCTGACGTGACCTTAAGTATGTTTTCTACAGTACGCAGCTTATCTCCTGGATTTATCCGCTCTGGAGAGTACCCAACCCCAAAATCATCGTTCAATTTCAACCCAGACTTTTCTAACTCAGGAATACATACTTCTTCTGTTGCTCCTGGATAAACGGTTGACTCATAAATAATAATATCATCTGATTTAATGACTTCACTTAGCATCTGCGATGCTTTAATCAATGGTGTCATATCTGGTAGGTTGTTATCATCGATTGGCGTAGGAACCGTAACGATAAATACATTGGCTTCAACTAGTTTGCCGGTTTCAGAAGTAAATGTAAGGTTGGAAGTATTTTGTAAGTACTCACTAGTGACCTCTCTGGTCTTGTCGATGTTATTCGATAGCTCGCTAATACGTGTTTCATTTATATCAAAGCCTATAACATCGTATTTCTTTGCAAATGCACAAGCCAGTGGTAAACCTACATAACCCAAACCTATCACGGCGATTTTTTTAGAAATCATTAGATGACCTTTTTAAGAATTAACTAGAAAACAATATTCGGCTATTTAAGGTAGTCGTTTTTAGAGTATAAGCATAATAGCAGATATAAAATAACTGAGAAAGTAACGGTATGTTTGATTTTGCATCACTATTATAGAGATTCGCATAAAAAGGTCGCCCTAATACGGTGACTTTTTTTCCTCTGAGTAACGCCTCAAATCCACCCAGTGACGTAATCGTGTAGACGTGATCGATGGTGTCCAATGCATCCACCAAATGAATAGACTGGGTAAGGATTAGACAGTTCAAGTCAGTAAGGGTGCTAACGACAGAGAGGTCATCTAGTGTCATCGGATGTGGTTTGACAATGATTTGCGCATCAGGATTGTCGTCGATGGCCTGATTGACCACATCCAGCAATATGATATCTTCACCGCCACCGTATTTTAATGAGTCATCATGCGGCACTTGTCCTAGTACCAGTACCCGTTTCTTAGTTTTCACCCCATAGATGGGTGCGACATCGACATAAGGCTGATGATTGTATTTGCTCACCCGATGCGAGATATAATAATCTAGCATTTCTTGCGCCCATTCATCGTCGTAGCTGTCTTGCTCAAAGTCAAAGTTTGCGATGAGATCAGTCAAGTCATTAGGCCTAGTAGTATCAAAATACGGCGCTTGGCTATCCATTACGATAGACAACGGCGGCGTGTTACTATCATCATCAGGACCTGAACGGATAAAACCATCTTCTAAGAAAAAAATATCTAAACCTTGCTCACGGATATAATCGATAAAGTATGAAGGTGCCTTATAGCCCCAAATATAGATGACAGGATTGACCCGACTGATAAAGGGTTTGAGCCACTGTTCAAAATAGCGCTGAGTAAAGTGCCGCTGAATCTGGATATGAAATGACTCAAATACCCAGTCGCCCACCATATCTCGCCATGGCCACATACCGACGACCAAGGCTAACCGTTGTTCAGGCTGGCGATAGTGTTTGTAGTAGCCTGAGAGTAGTGGCTGGATATAGGCTTCAAATTTCATAATATAATGGATAGCTTGAGTAGGTAGAAAACAAATACCAGTATAACGTGCTTCAACCATAATGTGCTAAAGTCAGCTTTGATCTTTATGGCATTTATAGCTGGCGATAGCTGTATATAAGCTATTGATGTTGGTAATATTGATTGGTTACCAGTATAGTTGCATTTATAATCAAAAAAATGAAATAACACACAATAAAATTGTTGGCACTGTCTATGAAACAAAAAATCCTCGTCACAGGCGGCGCAGGCTACATCGGCTCGCATACTTGTATAGCCTTGCATCAGGCAGGCTACGAGATAGTTGTTTATGACAATCTATCTAATAGTAGCCGTGAAGCGATAAATCGTGTCTCTCACCTTATCGGTGTACCTATTGAGTTTATTAAGGGTGACATCCGTGATGTCAAGGCATTGAGGCAAGTATTTGACGCGCATCAATTCTTTGGTGTCATACATTTTGCCGGATTCAAAGCCGTCGGTGAGTCCGTCGCCAAGCCCTTACTATATTATAATAATAACGTCAGTGGCACCATCACCTTACTCGAAGTCATGGCAGAGTACGACGTTAAAAACCTTGTCTTTTCCTCCTCTGCTACGGTTTATGGTGATCCTGAAACCCTGCCTATCGATGAGACTGCCCCGCGCTCCTGTACCAATCCCTATGGTCAGAGCAAACTGACCGTCGAGCATATCCTAGAAGATCTAGCAGTCTCCGATCCTAGCTGGAGTCTAATCTCTCTGAGATACTTCAATCCAGTGGGCGCGCATCCCTCAGGGCAGATAGGTGAAGACCCAAACGACATTCCAAATAATCTCATGCCCTATATCTCGCAAGTCGCTGTCGGTAAGCTGGAGAAGCTTAGCATCTTTGGCAATGACTATCCGACCATCGATGGTACAGGCGTTCGGGATTTTATCCATGTCAGTGATTTGGCAGCCGGTCATGTCGCGGCATTGAACTACCTACAGCAGCAAGTTAACTCAGAACAAAACAGCTCTGATAAAGCCAGTATCAATAAGAAAAGCTCAGTAGGGTTTTTGCCTATTAATTTAGGAACTGGCACAGGTACGTCTGTGTTAGAGCTGGTCAATGCCTTTACCGACATCACAGGGCAGCGCGTGCCGTATCAGTTTGTCGCGCGGCGTGCCGGAGATATTGCCAGCTGCTATGCCAGTGCCGATAAAGCAAAGTCGCTACTTGGCTGGCAAGCTAAGCTGTCTGTCGCGGAGATGTGTGCAGACACGTGGCGCTGGCAAAGTCAAAATCCAAACGGTTATGATAGCCACTGAACGCAATGTACTCAGTACGAGTAAAACCCTATCATGCTTCTACTTTATAATAAATCGATTTGAATAAACCACTATGAAAAATATCACCCACGCCGTTATCCCCGTCGCAGGCTTTGGCACCCGTATGCTGCCACTGTCCAAATCCGTACCCAAAGAGCTACTGCCGCTGGGCAATCGCCCCGCCATTCATTATGTAGTGGCAGAAGCCATCGCTGCTGGTATCAAACACATCGTCCTCGTCGGTCATGCGCAAAAGAGCGCGATCGAAAACTACTTCGATATCAATGCCGAGCTAGATACGCAGCTGCGTCATAAAGGCAAAGACGCACTGGCCGATAGCCTCAACTGGCTGCCAGAGGATGTGACGGTGTCGATGATCCGTCAAGGCAAGGCATTGGGGTTGGGTCATGCGGTATTGGCCGCTAGACCTATTATAGGCGAGCATGACTTTGCCGTGTTATTGCCTGATGTGGTGCTCGATCCATACACCACCGACATGAGCGTGGATAACTTAGCCTTTATGATCGATGCCTTTGCCAACGATGGTCATTCACAGATATTGGTCGAGAGCGTGGCAGATGAGGATGTGCATAAATACGGTATCGCGCAGTTGAGTCAAGCATTTAGTGATGTGAGCGATATCGATGACAACACAAACAGCAATAGCAGTGTTAAGGTGGCAGGGTTCGTCGAAAAGCCCAGCTTAGCAGACGCACCGTCCAATCTCGCCGTGGTCGGCCGGTATGTGTTTAGCAATCAAATCTTTGATTATTTGGTCAATACCACAGCCTCGGTCGGCGGTGAGATTCAGCTGACCGATGCCATCGATGCGCTTATTAGTGAATCGGGGGTCAATGTGACGACGATGCGCGGCGATAGCTATGATGCTGGCGATATGCGCTCATATATGCAGGCGTTTGTCTATTTTGCCGAGCGCCAACTCGCGGATGATAAGTAACCCATGGACGATAGACAGCAAGATAGCGCTTATCGCAGCGCCCGCCACTCGTTATATTGGTCGCAGCTACAGAGTGTAGCGGCGCAGCGCTGGTCGGTGGCGGATTTGTTTGCGCAAGATGCCACGCGCGCCACGCGTTTTAGTACGCGGGCGGGGGCGCTATACATGGATTATAGCAAGCAGTGTATCGATACGTCGGTGTTATCCGCTCTGTTAGGGCTTGCTGATAGCTGCGATCTATCGGCTCGTATCGAGGCGCTGCTACAAGGCGCAATGGTTAATACCAGCGAGCAGCGCGCGGCACTGCATACAGCGCTACGTCTGCCAGCGAGCGCCGCGCTACAAGTCGGCGAGCAAGATGTGGTGGCTGATGTGCATCACAGTCTGGCGCAGGTGGCTCGCCTATCAGCGCGGGTACGCAATGGCACGTGGCGTGGGTTTTCGGGCAAGGCCATTACTGATGTGGTCAATATCGGCGTCGGCGG
>NZ_JAPEHS010000039.1:0-22822 GCF_028823565.1 Psychrobacter sp. A3 | reverse complement strand
ACGCCATCAAAACCGTCAGCCCAACCAAACAAAGCTTTTATGATTTTTATTTAGATGAACATCAAAACATGGCCTGCCGCCGGTTGCACTTTGCGGGTAGTAGCTTTGGCTTACTGGGCCTCGCAAAGTCAGTCAAGTCGCGCTCGCCCGCCCCGCTACTCAAAGGTATCGCCGCAGGTTATGCCTGTGCCTGGGTCGGTCATTTTTTCTTTGAAAAAAATAAACCCGCGTCGTTTAAGTTTCCACTAAAAAGCTTTGTCAGCGACTTTCGTATGTACAGTGACGTACTGCGCGGGCGCCTGAGCCTAAAAGATGCTAAGTTTGATAAAATCAAATAAAGGTAGTACACCGCATTTATATCCATAAAAAAAGGTCAGCACCATTTATGATACTGACCTTTTTAGAGCGCTCATTTTCAGAGCGTTCAAACCCATGCTAAAAACCACAATTACGCTGTTGCCATCTCAGTAAATATCTCGTCAGCGGCTTTGATTGAGGCATCGATGTCTGCATCGCTGTGCTTGATTGACATAAAGCCTGCTTCATATGCTGACGGCGCCAAATAAATACCGCGATCTAACATGCCATGGAAAAAGGTGTTAAAGGCTTCCATGTCACACTGCGTCACGTCATTGAAGTTTTGCGGTACAGTAGTGTCACGGTCTTTGACAAAAAACAAACCAAACATGCCGCCGACGTTATTGGTGCGTAGATTGATACCATGTTTGTCCGCCGCTGCCTGAAAGCCGCCGATTAGCTTATCTACTTTGGCAGATAGCTCGTCATAAAAACCCGCGACCGTTAAGTCCTCAAACATCGCAATACCTGCACGCATGGCAAGTGGGTTGCCCGATAGCGTACCCGCTTGATAAACACCGCCTAGTGGGGCGATACAAGACATGATTTTCTCTTTTCCGCCAAATGCGCCTACTGGCAGGCCAGCGCCGATGATTTTACCAAAGCAGGTCAAATCAGGGTCGATACCGAAATGTGCCTGCGCGCCGCCAAGACCGACACGAAAACCCGTCATCACTTCATCAAAAATCAGCACGGCGTCGTTGGCAGTACACTCCGCACGCAAGGTATCGTGAAACGCTTGCGTGGGCACGACCATATTCATGTTGCCAGCGATCGGCTCCAAGATGACACAAGCAATCTCATCACCCCACTTTTCAAAACAGTCCTTAATCGCTTGCGGATCGTTATAAGGAATGGTGATGGTATGCTTGGCAAAATCCGTTGGCACGCCTTTTGAGGTTGGCTCGCCGATATCGAGCATTCCTGAGCCTGCTTTGACCAATAAGCTGTCTGAATGGCCATGGTAGCAGCCTTCGAACTTAACGATTTTGTCACGTCCCGTATAGCCACGCGCCAAACGGATGGCGCTCATGGTCGCCTCCGTGCCTGAGTTGGTCATGCGAACCATCTCAACGCTTGGCACGATCTCGCAGATCTTATCGGCAACGGTGGTTTCAAATGGGGTTGGTGTACCAAAGCTCAGACCATCATCCGCCGCTTTTTTGACCGCATCGATCACCTTTGGATGAGCATGACCCAGAATCATCGGCCCCCACGAGCCAACATAATCGATATAGCCATTGTCTTCGGTATCATAGATTTTGCTGCCGCTAGCACGGTGCATAAAAATCGGCGTACCACCCACTCCAGCAAAGGCACGGACAGGTGAGTTGACACCGCCTGGGATATGTTTACGAGCTTGCGCAAATAGTTGTTCGTTTTTAGTACTCATAAATATTCTCTATTATTGTAGTAAAGGTAATGGTGACATAAGCCATCTTTAGTCTGTTGGCTTGCAGGCGTTTTATGCCTTTTTTACCACCGAGGATTTTAGCTTCATCGGCCCATAGCCATCGAGTTTACAGTCGATATCATGACCATCGCTCGCGTCTGGTAGCAAGCGAATGCTTTTGGCCTTGGTGCCTACCTTGATGATGAGTGAGGAGCCTTTAACTTTTAAGTCTTTGATGACGGTCACCGCGTCGCCATCTTGTAGCTCGTTGCCGACGGCATCGCGGATGACAGCGCCTTGAGCTTCGGCTGCTGCGGCGTCAGTTTCTGCGGCTGTCCATTCATGGGCACACATGGGACATACCAGCAACGCACCATCTTCGTACGTGTATTCAGCATCACATTTTGGACAATTTGGTAAGCTCATCGTTTCCTCGGCAGCCAGCAATATTTAAGTGTATTGTAGAGCTAATATTGTACCGTAACTCGCCATCTTTAACCAATTTATACGGTTGAAAAATGGTCGCTACACCCAACTTATACCGTAACCATTGGCAAGACACTGTTGTTTTTTACGGCGGTACTTTTTGTGGTACTCTTCTTAATCTCATCTGGTTTTTATAGGCGCGTATTTGGTCAAAGGAGTCTGATACCAGCCCTTACTTATTATGTGCAAACCCTGCTAATCAGCGCTCAAAAAAGGATAAAGGATAATAACAATGACTCAATCTACCGATATATCGACTCTGCCGCAGTTTTCTCAAGTGACGCTCCAAGGCGAGGATGCTGAAAAATTCTTGCAAAGTCAGCTGACCATTGATGTCACCAAACTCGGACTCAGCTATCAAGCTGCTGCCATTAGCAACCTAAAGGGCCGCATCGAGTTTGGCATTTGGATCAAAAAACAAGCCGAAAATCACTTTGATATCGTCATCAGCGCTGATTGTACCGACAGCTTACAAGCCCATCTTAAAAAGTACGGCGCATTTTCGAAGTTTGAGACCAGCGCTCCAGCCGCCATCTATCCTTGTGTGCTCGCTGATGAGCCGACTTTTAGTCACAAAGACGAGCATCATACGATAGAAGAGGCCAATGCATGGGCGCTGCAAAGTATCGCCACTGGCAACTACTGGATCGTCGCGGAGACACAAGGGCAGTTTCAGCCGCAAGAGCTACGCCTGCATCAGCGCGGCGGCATGGACTATGATAAAGGCTGCTACTTGGGTCAAGAGGTCATCGCCCGTATTTATTTTAAATCAGCGCCAAAGGCGTTTTTGCACTACGTCAGTGGCACAGGCGAGATGCCAGCAGCTGGCGACAAACTCGATAAAATTCAGGTGGTCAACGCCATTGCTAGCAATAATGGCTTTGAGGCATTAGTCGTTGCCCGTCCAGAACATTTAGCCGACAGCGAGCTGACAGTGTTGGCATTGCCACCAGCACTGCAAGCAGATGTAGCCCGCCAACCATAGCACAAAAAATCTCACAGCCATAACAGCACTTTTTTTAAAAACGCAGCAGAGCAATCTATGACACATATCGCGGTACTCGGGGCAGGCGTGGTGGGTGTGACCACCGCATGGTATCTTCGCCAAGCAGGCTATGACGTGACCGTCATCGAGCGTGAATCAGCAGCAGGAATGCAGACCTCGTTTGCCAATGGCGGGCAGATATCAGTCTCACACGCCACCCCTTGGGCCAATCCTGCAACCCCAAAAAAAGCACTAAAGTGGCTAGGTAAAGAAGACGCACCGCTGCTGTATCGCCTGCGAGCGGACAAGGCGCAGCTCAGATGGGCGCTACAGTTTTTGCAAGAGTGCCGCGCGGACAGAGCGGATGCCAATCTGGTACAGATGGTCCGATTGGGGCTGTTTTCACGAGAGGCTTTGCAGCAGCTACGCGCGGATATCGGTATCGAGTATGAGCAGCAAACGCGCGGCATCATGCATTTTTATACCGACCAAGCAGAGTTTGAGGCAGCCATTGCTCCGACCGAGCGTATGCAAGCGCTAGGCTGTGAGCGCCATATCATCGATATTCGTACTGCGGTCAGCTTAGAGCCTGCGCTCTACCCCATCGCTCATAAGCTCACAGGTGCAACCTACACTAGCCGTGATGAGTCGGGCAACGCCCATCTATTTACTCAGCGCTTGGCTGCGCGCTGCCTCAAAGCAGGCGTACAGTTTTTATATGATACTGATATCCTCGCCATCAACCTCGATACCCAAACGTCGCAGCCGTACGTGCATAGCCTCACCCTTCGGCCCAAAGACGAAAATGCCCAGACCTTTAGCGCCGATAGCTATGTGCTGGCGCTTGGTAGCCATAGCGTCGCCCTAATGAAACCGCTTGATGTACAGCTGCCTATCTTCCCTGCCAAAGGCTACTCAGCCACTTATCAAGTCAATCCTCGCGCTCCGCATCTAGCGCCATTTGTCAGCCTAATCGATGATGAGTTTAAACTGGTGGCATCGCGCCTCGGTGACAAGCTACGGGTCGCGGGCACCGCCGAATTCAACGGCTACAATCTGGATCTAAATCTCACTCGCTGCGCGGCCATCACTCGCCGTGTGCAACAGTTATTTCCAAAAGGCATCATTGCAAGCTCTGTACAATATTGGACAGGGCTGCGGCCGATGACCCCATCAAACGTACCGCTGATAGGCCGCGCGCACAAAGGCCATGTCCGTCACGGTAGTCACAATACAGCGGCGAGTTTTGATAATTTATGGCTCAACACGGGGCATGGCACACTTGGCTGGACCCACGCTTGTGGTTCGGCAAAAGCTATTAGTCTGTTAATACAGGGCAAAACTCCATCCGTCGATTTTGACTTTGTCGGTGTGACTACTGCATAAAAGCTGCCTTTTATTACACAAAGATGCCACTTCTAACACAGGCACGTAGATTTCTATAATGGTGCAACACTCTAAACACTGCCTATACAGACAAGGCTATTGTGAGCGCCTATATTAGATATCACCAGTTGGCTCACGCTTGATTGCCAATGCAAGTTGAGTGTTGGTAACAATCAGCAGCCACTGAGTGATACGGTATAAAAAGACAGATGGAACGCATGTCTTATAACTTAATATTCTAAAACTTAGCTTTTAGACTCAGTCTCAACAATAAATTCGATCATAATAGAAGGAATATAATAATGAATGAACATACGCTAAAAGGTGAATGGAACCAAATGAAAGGTGCGGTTAAACAAAAATGGGCAGAGCTCACCGATGATGACCTCACTCATATCGAAGGCAGCCGCGACAAGCTAGTAGGCCGTGTACAAGAGCGCTATGGCCATAGTAAAGAAAATGCCGAGCGCGAAGTAGACGAATGGCGTCGCCACAATAACTACTAATAATAACTACTCATTGGAGTTACTGAGATAGTCTTCTTTACTCACTTATGGAGACCAGCTTAAACACTTACTGTTGAGTACTTGCTATTAAGTAAATGATAAATAGTAGAGAATAAAAAAGACCGCATGAGAGTGTGCGGTCTTTTTTTGTATCGAACGAGCAGATACAATAAAACCGCATAGCAATGAATTGTTATGCGGTTTTATTGTTAACCATCCATGTTACCTATCACGGTTGCGTCATGTGCATCCTTGCACGCTATTCAACATAGTGTGATACTGGGCATCCTGCCCTTTTTCTACGACTACAAGCAATCACTGCTGTTGTCAGCACAGGAAATGTGTCCTTACTTCAGTTCTCATTATCATCCTGATGCTGATCACTGAATCATTATCCTTAATGCGGTCAACTCAATCCTTGAGTCACATTCCCTAATGCCGTGTGACTATAATGCCCAATCTATAATGTGATGTTAAGTCGCGTAAGCGTCATTGCGTGTAAGCATATACTTACATGAGCGCTCCTACGCTCATTTTTACCCGACTAAGTTATTGATAATTATTCACTTTATTTTATAAAAGCAACCGCCTACTTTAAAAAATCATACGGCAATAAAAATAGATTGGCGATAAACCTATCCACACCTGACACCTTAGTCACCCAAAGTTGCCGCTGCTTACGCAAATATTTGCAAAGTTTACAACTTATTAACAGCCAAGACACGCGGCAATGAGATTAGCGTCCTACTATGGTTATGTAAGCAAATATTTCAAAAAGAAGAAATATCCCCTATAGGAGAAGACATTGTGAAAATGTTAAAACCTTCGTCTTTATCAGCGGCGGTCACCTCTGGTCTTGCTATCGCATTACTGAGTGCCTCTACCGTCGGTTGCACGGTCGCTGCGCCTGGATACGGTTATGATTATCCCATCTACGGCGGAGATGGTGATTATGACCGTGTCAGTTATAAGCGCGTCAGTCAGCAGCTACGCAATAACTTGCGCCGTAAAGGCTATCAAGTAATGGATATTAGAGCGGACAGTCATCGAGGCCGCCGTGCGTTCATTGCTTATGCCAAAAAGAATAACCAAGCATATGAGCTAAAATATAGCTATCCTGATCTGCGCTTGATCAGCTCAAACAAAAAATCTTGGTCCAATATTTGGGACGACAAAGATTATCATAAGAACGATAAACATAAGAATCATGGTAAGTACAATAAGCACTATAAAGGTGATGACGTCGAGGATCGTATCAAACAAGAGTCACGCTACCCTGCCATCAAACAACGCGCGATTAGAAAGGTTGGCGCCATGGGTTACCGCGTCAAAGACATTGAGCTGGAAGAAAAAAATAATCGTGGAGTGTTTGAGATTGAGGCAAAACGCGGCTCCCAAGAGTACGAAATCCTGCTTGGCTATCCCAACCTAAATGTCATCAAAATAGAAAAAGACTAATTTTGATAAGATAGTGCGCGTCTTATCGATTATTCTTGTTTGTCCGTGCGTTATGCGCGCGACTTTTTATTAAGTTTTGGCATCGTTGTGGTCTTGATGCCTCTGGTCAAATAAGCCAGCCCTTGGTTTGTTTGGCCATTTTTTATAAACCGACTCATCACGTTTTGACCCCATAAGAGGTTTTTATGCACATCACTACTTTTGTAAAGCCCGCTGCAGTGACTGCTATGGTTGCTGCCTTGGCACTGACGACTGGCTGCGTCACCGCGCCTGGCTACAATGCCTATGGCGATCTATATGAAGACGTTTATAAAGACACCAAGCTGTATAAGAAGCACAAAAAAACGCTGAAAAATATCGATAAAGAGCTGTATCAGCCAGCAATCGAGCAGCGCGCTGTCAATAAAGTCAGCAGCATGGGGTACCGTGTCAAAGATGTAAAATACAAGAAAGGCGACCACAAAATAAAGGTAAAAGCCAGACACGGTGGCGAAGACTATAAGATCGAGCTTGATTATCCAAGCTATCAGGTGATTAAAATAAAAGAAGATTGAACTACTAATTAAGCTACTATTCGCTATCCTGCTTCATCTCTTACCAGTCAAGTACTTCGATAACATCATAAGCAGGCGTCTCATAAGGGTGCGCCTGCTTTAACGCACCAATGACCTGCTCGATGTTTTCTTTTGCTACTACCATCTCAACGCGCCACTCGGTTACTTTTTCTAGTCTATCTTGCGCACCGATATGCGGATGACTACCTGCCAAAGGCTTAAACTGCCCTGTACCCTTTACTTGCCAGCAGCACGCTTCATAATTGCCAATCTTACCGCCGCCCCCGGCAAACAGCGCTGATTTTACTGACTCGAGCGCCTCATCAGGGATAAAAACGGTTAATTTATACATAGACTACCTCCTTCGAGCTTATTTAAAAAACTACCATAGCTATAAATTTACTATTTTTTAGATAACGACGGATGATCAGTCCATATATAGCGTAGCAGCCAGTTCTTGGCGTCGCCTGCATAGTCGATGCCGATACGCGGGCGCAATGACACTGGCGGCTGACAGCCATCGTCTTCGACCCAAACATCAGATACAGGGGCAATAGGCTTGCCATATAAATCACGATTAATTTGCAAGCGTTTGGTGAGCTTACCTGGGCCTGCAAACTGTTTATGATCTGTCCGCTGCTTACGGGGACGCCATTGCTGCTCGTCTGTGAGGCAGTCACTATCGTCGGTCACAAACCCTGCTCGTATCAGCACAGACTCGGGCGACTGGGCAGCGCCGCTGACTAAGTTGAGCATGTGATGGATGCCATAAGTCAGATAAACATAAAACACGCCACCTGGCTCATACATAACCTTGGTACGTGAAGTGCGCGTGCCAGCATGAGCGTGGCAGGCTGGGTCTGCTGCTCCAATATAGCCTTCGGTCTCCGAGATGCGCATACGTAGGACTTTTTCTGTGCCGTCACTATCTATCAGCCGCCTGCACAGCACCTTACCTATCAAATCAGCGGCGACCACACAGGTGGGACGCGTAAACCAAAGCGGCTCTAGTGCTTTGCTGTTTGTTTTGGGATACCGTGTGTGAGACATGACTATCAACCTACGTGACACATTCAAAGGTATTATAAGTAAAATACCGTGCTTATACCGTGCGTCTTTTTACCAGTTCCGTAATTTTTTGCATAAAAAAACTGAGCACACGGCTCAGTCTTTTATAACGGTCTAAAAAAATCGCTTAGCTTAATGGGACGCCAATGCGGTTGGCCACTTCTTCGTATGCTTCGATCACATCACCCAATGACTGACGGAAACGGTCTTTGTCCAGTTTTTTCTTGGTGGTTTTATCCCAAATACGGCAGCCATCGGGTGAGAACTCATCACCCAAGACGATACGGTCGTGGAATACGCCAAATTCAAGTTTAAAATCCACTAGGATTAAATCACCCGCATCAAACAATGCTTTGAGTACATCGTTGACTTGATAGGTCAGCTCTTGCATTTTTGCCAACTGCTCTTGGGTCGCCCAACCAAGAGACACGGCCAGTGACTCATTTACCATAGGATCACCCAGCGCATCGTCTTTATAAAAAAGCTCATAAGTAGGCGGCGTCAGTGCTTGCCCTTCTTCTAAGCCCAAACGGCGCACCAAACTGCCGGCGGCAAAGTTACGCACCACGCACTCTACTGGAATCATATCCAGACGCTTGACCAACACTTCGTCTTCTGACAGCTGCTTTTCAAAGTGAGTTTCGATACCCGCGTCTGCCAGTTTTTGCATGATAAACGCATTAAAGCGGTTATTAACGACGCCCTTGCGTGCTAATTGCTCGATACGCTTACCATCCAGCGCTGAGGTATCATCACGGAAGTGCAAAATCAGAAGATCGTTGTCTTCTGTTTCATATACAGATTTGGCCTTACCTTTGTACAGCAGTTGTTGCTTTTGCATTATGGGAGTTCCTGTTCGTTCAAGCTTATGTGGTAAAAACGCGCAGTTACCGCTTTGATTTGGCCCAATCGATCACATACAATCGGCAAGACAAAAACTCAGCGGTATAAGTAAAGAAATAAAATTAGTTTGAAGGCGTGCTAACCGTACGCTGAGGCTTTGGCAGTTGATACTGACTGCCTGAGTCATTTTTTAGTGTTAGGGTGTTTGTACCAGCGTTAGGCGTAGGATATAAAGGGACAAAAGGTGCAGGCTCTTTATTCGCTGGCAACTCAATCGGTGCCAGTTTTTTGCTGTGTTGGTATTCCAAACTACCATTGTCGCGTTTGCCAAGTACGTTTTTGATACTTTGGCAACCACTCAATACGAAGGTGCCGCCCAAAACGACGGTTAGCAGCGCAGGGATTATCTTTGTGATCGTCGATGATGTTTTCATCATGTTATCTCTCTGAGTTAGCAATTATTGCTCGATGATACTATGGCTCTAGGCTCTATAATGCTATTGCTTGATGACAATGGTGCTCGATCATACGATAGCTCGATATTACTATAGTAAGTTGGCACGCACCAAGGCTTCATCGATAGTGGCATGATGCTTTTGTGCCAGCCATACCAACGGCAAGCGAATCCCTTTGTCGATCATACCCATTTTGTGCAGGGCATATTTGGCAGGAATCGGGCTTGACTCGATAAACAGATCACGATGCAGATGCTTGACCACATCATGAGCTTTGTCAGCAGCGGCAAAGTCGCCACGCAGACCAGCGGCAAAGGTCTCACTCATGGCTTTTGGTGCGACGTTGGCCGTCACGGAGATATTGCCCTTACCGCCGACTTTCATCAAATCAAGCGCGGTGCCATCATCACCAGATAGCACCACCATTTTATCCCCCACAGCTTTGATTAGCTGCTCACCGCGGCCCACTGAGCCTGTGGCGTCTTCTCGACGGTCTCTTGGGCGATATCGACGACGGTGCGTCCTGGCACGTTATAGAGCATCTGCGGAATGTTGACCGCCTCGGCGATGGTCTTGTAATGCTGAAACAACCCTTCTTGCGGCGGCTTATTATAATAAGGCGCAACGAGCAAGGCGCAATCTGCACCAGCGTCGGCAGCATCTTGAGTCAGCTTGATGGCTTCCATGGTGTTGTTGGCGCCTGTGCCCGCAATCACTGGTACGCGACCTTTGACATGCTGCACAAAATAACGAATCACATCGCTATGCTCTTGCATCGATAGCGTTGCTGACTCGCCGGTGGTACCAACGGCCACCAGACAATGCGTGCCTTGCTCAATCTGCCAATCTATGAGGTCTGCCAGACGTTTATAATCGACCGTGCCGTCAGGATGCATGGGCGTTACCAAGGCTACCATTGAGCCTTGTAGTCGGGTTTTAATCTCGTCGTATGCTGTGCTCATAACCGTGCCTTACTGTATTATCCTAGCTTTTATCAAAGCTATCACATGATAGGTCGTTTGCAAATTCCAGTGTGCGCCTCTACTCTACCTATCGTTATATAGGCAAAAATAGACACTCATGGTATTACGTGCGTTGTTTTATCTTACGTACTGTCGTACTGTGGAAGTGCTGGTGTACACCAAGCACTTGCGATATAAATGCGTCTGTCTGATTCTAAAACATAATCATTAAAACATGATCATAAAAAACGCCTGCTAGTGTAGCATATTTTGATTTGACCGCTATCAATCAATTGAGATTACATCTACGTCGCTAATCAATAAACTGCTCACCGCCGCGCACCCATGACCTGCATCAAAAGTGCTACCCGTCATTAATGAGTCGCCGTTTGGTGGCTTATTAATGACTGATTAGTGTAGCGCAATGCAGCAGCGCTGATAAGTGTTTTACAAAATATTAACGAATCGTCAACACATCGATAGTGGGCCGATACAAGCGAAACGGCAGACCACGCGTGCCTATACCGCTACTGACAAATATCTGAGCACTGGCATGCTGGTACAAGCCGCGCTGCTTACCCATACGACTATTGCCAAGCACACCTTTGTCGTTGTCACTGCGCTGGATGTCTTGTTGCTTTTGCGCCTGCCATATGTTTTTTTGTGTGCCTTTTGCTGCCCCTGTGATCAATAACGGCCGTGGTTGTGGCGATTTTGGCAAGTCGCTGATACTATCAAACCGTGAGGCCAGAATAATCACCGGCTGATGCGCGTGGGTGATTTTTGTCCCAAGCTTGGCTTTGTCCACGCTGTTTTGCGCATCGATTGCGCCACATTGTACAGGGACATCTTGCCAACCATACAGCACGGCTACAGGCGCATCTGATGCGTGCGCCGCTAAGCGTTGGGGCTCTTTTGTACTGTCAAAACGACTGGCAGATGGCGGCACGGCGGCGCCTCTGAGCGGCAACGCGGTACACTGCTGCCCAATGTAGTTGATATCAAGCACATCAAATGCGCAGGCCAAAGTGTCTTCTAATAATGGCTGGCCTTGCTTGGTAGTGTTGAGCGACTGATAACGCAAGTCTGAGCTACTCATCACTGTATAGACCGGTTTGTTGACCCCTTTAAACAGCATCAACTGCCCGACCAAATCGGCACTAGGATAATACAGCCAATCACCGGTAATCAAAACCGCATCCACTGCCAAGTCATTGATGGTCGCGACCAGCTTACGAATATGGCGCGGCTTGCCACTATATAACCCAATGCGCAGGTCTGCCAATACAGCCACCGTCAATGGTGCCGACAAACCCAAATCGACAGCATGGTGCTTAAGGCGCAAACAATTGGGCTGAATGATAACGGTATAAAAATAGAGCAGCATGGCCGCCACCGCGCTGAGCAGCACCGGCCACGCTAGGCCAAATAGACCTTCCATCCAGCCTGTCAGTAGAAGCAGCGCCCAAACAGGCATGGTGTACGCGGCATAATACAGTATGAGCTTGCCCCAGATACGCAAAAACCGTTTGGTCGGATTGGCATTGAACGTCTGTAATCCTGACCATAATAGAATATACGCAAGCAATGCGGCTGCTATAGAGATACTTAGCGTATAAAGTGCGTGGTCAGTCATAATTACCTAGCGGTTATGGATAAAAGTGGAACAATCGAGCAGTGGCTTTTGAGCAGCACTCAGCCATTATTGCTTATCAGTCAATGCTTATTTCGCAGGGGCTACAACGCCTTATAAACTGGGCTGACAAGACGCAGATCATAAAATAATATCTGGCAAACCCTAGCGATTAGACAGCGCCTGCCACAGCCAAACGTGCGACCAGCCAGCATCGCCCAAACGATATGTGGCGAGTTGGATAAAAAATCAGCCATTATAGAGGCCGAGCTCTATGATAGACAAGCACAATTGTAAACCCATGTATTCACTTGACCTATCTTGCGTGCCGTACTGATGGTACTTGCCGAGACGTCTCTAATGAAGCATAGGATTGATCGACCCGCTCATCATTCTGCTGGCTGCCTCATTATACTGGCAGCCTATGTCAATCATTGCCCTATTTATTCAGTTTTATCCAGTCAGATGCTCGCATTGCGTGACGACTCCTGTATGACACAAGGCTACTCAATACGCAGACCGATGATACCCGGAACACCTTGACGAATGACCTCAATGGTCACCACGCCTTTTTTGGGTAACGTTGAGATGGCACTGGAAAAATCAGTGACTTTTTTAATCGGCTTTTGGTGAAAATTGGTAATCACATCGCCTGCCATGATGCCTGAGCGCGCCGCCAGCCCTGTGGGGTCGACTGTGGTGACTAAGATGCCGGTTTTGTTGTCAACTGCCAGCTCTGCTTGCTCATCGGCGGTCAAGTCACGTAAGCGCAGCCCAAGCTGTATATCATTGTCTTGCTGGTCGCCACTTTGTGCTCGGACATCATTGGGCGCATGGGCCAGCGTGCCACGCGCGAGCATCCGCTTACCATCGCGCTGAATCTGCACATGAAACGCGTCGTTGGGCTTGGCACGGTTGAGTAAATTCAACAAATCCGAGGCGCGCATGATTTTCACATCATTATACTGCAAAATAATATCGCCAGATTTTAGCCCTGCTTTTTGAGCGGGCGAATCTGGCGATACGCGAGTCAGCAACGCCCCTTGCGGACGCGCCAAGTTATACGCTTCTGCCAAGTTGCGATCGATGTCTTGTGGATAGATACCCAGATAAGCACGGGCGACTTCACCATTGGTTTTTAGCTGCTCGTAGATATCCATCGCCGCATCAATCGGGATAGAAAACGACAGCCCCATATAGCCACCTGTACCACTAAAGATACGCGAGTTGATACCGATGACCTCGCCGCGCTGGTTAAACAGTGGGCCACCTGAGTTTCCTGGGTTTAGTGCCACGTCGGTTTGGATAAATGGCACACTGGTATCGCGTGAAAAATTGCGCGATTTGGCGCTGACGATACCAGCCGAGGCCGAATAATCAAAACCAAAGGGCGAGCCAATCGCCAGTACAGGCTCCCCAACTTTTAAACCATTTGAGTCGCCGATCGGTAACGCGGGAAACTGCTTACCACTGACCTTTAGTACTGCCACATCCGAGCGCTCATCGCTACCGACCAAGGTGGCATCCAGCTCTGTCCTATCGTTGAGCGTAACGGTGATTTTGTCCGCGCCTTCGACCACATGATGGTTGGTCAACATATAGCCATTTGTAGTGACAAAAAACGCGGTGCCGTAGGCATGCTCAATCGCTGGGGTCGCGGCTTGGTCCGGAATACGCAGACGATCGCCAAAAAACTGCCTGAGCAACTCTGCCGTTTGGGCCTTAGCAAGCTCCGCCTCACTGACGGTTTTGGTCACATTGACACGCGCCACCGCTGGGGTGACCTGCTGTACCAAATCCGAAAAATCCGCCGTGGTGACGGCAGCATGCGCGCTTGGCATCGCCGTGGTATATACCCCTGCCAGCATCGCTGTGCTCATGGCAAGCGCTAAAGTGCTGCGCTGTAACCAATGGCGCATACGAGGTTTGGCTAGCGCTGTAGACATATTGATAGGCATCGTGTCCTCCATATGAGTGATTATTATTGTCAGTGGCCGTGCTGTGGCGAATACTATCGCTGCATCTCAAAGACGATGCTATGTACAGTTAGGTACAGTGCTGCTGGAATACGTTTTGCACAGTCTGTATGACACTTGATAGCACGCAATAAAACTTATTCGAGCAGGACGAGACAAACAATGTAACAGAACAGCCATGTGATGCAAAATAGCCGCTTGATGCAAAAGTGGGCCATGTCTTATCGTTTTATCCGTACTGTTGTCCCTGATTTCAATCCCTTTTTGTTTTGCAATAGGTTACTGGTTTTTTTGCTGCAATACCATTGGCCGTCAGTATCTTTGTATCATTATCTTCATAGTAGCGACAGGCCATCGGTACGACAAAGATGGCGACAAAAAGGCAGCTACTGTATGATAAATCAAAGCGCTGGCCTATATTATCTGAATAAGACCAGTATCTTTTAGCGCTACATCATGATCTGCTGCGGCGCTAACGCTGCCAAATATGGCCGGTTATCACGCAATAGTCAGTCACACGGCAACTAGCAGCGATGAAATAAAATCATGTTATGATAGCAAGCCAAATAACTTTATAAACAAACAAAAGTCAATTAAAAAATCGATTGGATTGACCTTACGTTTATCAATTTGGCTCGTATCGCCCTTATTTTCCATCTTTTGCATGACTAGAGGCGTTTATACCTTATCTCAACCTTGTCAATAACTCAAAGCCGCCTATCAGCTACTAAGTAGGCCATATGAGTCATATAAACCTGCCAACCGAGTACCATGACTGGAGTAGGTTTGATGACACGGATTAACTGTTGGATTTGGTATTTTTATCTAGGAATGCTTTTGTCTTTATTACTTTATAGTATATATCACATCTGGCTCATGTTTGGATGCATGATGGCTATCTGCTGATGGCCTTGCTACTAAAAAGCTTACGACCGTTTGCGACATCGATACACACTGCCAATGGCAGGCAGCGCAGTCGCCCAAGCAATGGATAGATATAACATATGACAAGATTACAAAAGGATTAATGTATGGATACCGCCCTATTACTATCTGGCGTGGTTGGGATTGGCATCGCCGCCCAATGGCTGGCTTGGTATTTAAAGCAACCGTCCATTTTATTTTTATTATTGATAGGTATCATCGTCGGGCCAGTCTTGGGTATTTTTGACCCTGATTTGGTGCTCGGTGAGCTGATGTTCCCCTTTATCTCTTTGGGGGTGGCGATTATTCTATTTGAAGGCTCGCTGACGCTAGAGTTTGATGAAATCAAGCAACACGGCACCGTCGTACAAATGCTGGTCTCGGTCGGCGTACTGATCACCATTGCTATCGTGGCGTTATCGACGTATTTATTATTTGATGTCGATCCACTGATTGCCCTGCTATTCGGGGCCTTGGTCTGTGTGACAGGCCCGACAGTCATCATGCCGCTACTGCGTAGTGTGCGCCCCAATAAGACCATCTCCAATATCCTCAAATGGGAAGGCATCATCATCGACCCGATCGGCGCCATCGCGGTGGTATTGGTCTATGAGTACATCATCTCAGGCGGCGAAGCCAGCAGTATCTTATTGTTTGCTAAGATTGTGGTACTAGCGACAGCGCTTGGGATGGCAGGCGCTTGGCTGCTTGCGTTCCTCATGCGTCGTCATATGATTCCTGAGTTTTTGCGCAATGTCTTTACCTTAGCCTTTGTGTTGGTGCTGTTTTCGGTATCGAACCATTTAGAGCACGAGTCTGGTCTATTGACGGTGACGGTATTGGGCGTGGCGCTGGCCAACTGGCCCAAATTCCCGCGCGAGACGATTCTGGAGTTTAATGAATCCTTAACCATCTTGCTCATCTCTGTGCTCTTTATCATCCTTGCCGCCCGTGTTGAGCTGGCAAGCTTGCTAAGCGTTGGGTTTGCAGGATTGGTGCTGCTGGCTATCGTCATGTTTGTGGCGCGGCCTTTGTCTGTCTGGGCATCGGCCATCGGCTCAAACCTTAAGACCAATGAAAAGCTGATGATCAGCTGGATTGGGCCGCGTGGTATCGTCGCTGCTGCTATCTCATCTTTATTTGCTATCCGCTTACAAGAGTATGATATCCAAGGCGTCGAGCTGCTAGTGCCACTGGTGTTTATGGTCATCATCGGCACGGTCTTGATCCAAGGCTTGGGTGCCAAAATGGTCGGCAACTTGCTGGGCGTGCGTGAGCCTGAAACCAATGGCATATTGGTGGTCGGCTCAAACCCTGTCGCACTTCTTATCGCCACCTCGCTCAAGGACCAAGGTTTTGATGTCATCGTCGCTCACAACAACTACACCAATATTGCTCGCGCCCGCATGAGTGGCCTACGTACTTACTTTGGCAACCCCATCTCAGACCACGCCGACCATCATCTGGATTTGATTGGTATCGGCCGTCTGTTTGCCATGAGTATGGATAAGGAGATGAACACTTTATCTGAGATTCATTATCGTCACGAGTTTGGTGAGCGTAAGCTATATCGTCTTAAGTTTAGTGACGAAAAAGTCAAAAGCGAGCGCGACGATAAGCAGTCAAACTTCCATTCACAGTGGCTGTTTGGCAAAGACGTCACCTATACCAAGCTCGCCAGTATGCTGTCCAAAAAGGCACGTATCAAAATCACCAACATCACTGACAGCTATAGTTTTGAGCAATATAAGGCCGATAATAAACAATTTGTGCCGCTCTATACCGTCGACAAAGAAGGCAAGCTCCACGTCATCACCGACAAGTTTGATGGGACGGTGCCGCGCGATCGCAAGCTTATCTCCTTGGTGGTGGACGATGAGGTACAGCCAAAGCCAGTCGATGTAACGCCAAAGCAAGAGCAAGCGCGTATGGCGGCGGATGCCAACTTTGAATCCAGCTCCAAAGCGCCTGAAAAACGCAAAGAAAAAGAGCTGAACGAAGAAAGTACTGACGCTACCGAGCCTGTGAGCGTAACAGGCACAGACAAAGTCGCTGGCGATACAACCGCCGAGCAAAATCCTGAGCAAAATGCGCCGACGCACATGCCAAAAGACGCAAGCAGTAGCTTGGATACAGCCGCAAACGCCGGCGCGACGTTGGATACCGCGACGCCAGACCGCTCAGCGGCTCAAGTAAAAAACGACAATGCTGATACTGCCAGCTCGGCCACAGCCGCCAAGACAAAGACAACTAATAACAGCAATGGCAATGGCAATGCGCCTAAGACCAAAAAAGGCTCGCTGGATCCCAATCGCTTCCCTGATGCCGGTCAAGATACTGCAACCGACACGGACAGCCGCAAAGACCCTGACGCATAACTGAGCCATAACTGACGCATCACCAGACAAGCAACCATAGAAAAACCCCCAACCAACGTTGGGGGTTTTTTCTACGACGCCGTTTTTATATTAGCTCCAGCCTCTTTTGTACCGCCTGCCAGATGCGTACACCAACCTCCTCGGCGCTGCCCGACGCCTCAATCCGCTGTATGCGCTCAGGATACTGGCGTGCAAGTGTGTCAAACCCCTCATACACCCGCGCAAAAAACGCATCCGCTTGCTGCTCAAAGCGATCGGCGGCGCTGCGCTTGTCAGCACGTCGCATCCCCTCAGCGACTGGTAAATCTAACCACAACGTCAGCTCAGGCAACTGCGGTACAAACTGAGCAATCAACATATCAATCTTTGCGCGCACTGCCTCATCACCATGAGCGCGGCCAAACCCTTGATAAGCCACGGTTGAGTCGGTAAAACGATCACATATCACCCACCTGCCAGCTTGTAGCGCGGGCAAAATCACTTGCTGCATATGATCGCAGCGCGCAGCAAACATCAACAGTAGCTCAGTGTCGTCATTTATGTCGGTCGCAGGGTCTAGGAGTATCTGGCGCAGATGCTCAGCAAATGGGCTGCCACCAGGCTCGCGGGTACGCAGATAGTCGATACCACGACTATTTAAACGTGTGCATAGCTGCTCGATCGCTGTGGTTTTACCCACGCCCTCAGTGCCTTCAAAACTGATAAAGCGACCTTGTATTATCTGATTATCAGTAGTGTCTTGCACCAGATTGGTGTCGACATTGGCAGGTATAGATACAGACATGAGATGACCTTGTGTAATGGCTAAGCGCTATGAGGTGACATAGCGCTCGATAAATAGATGTATGGTTTCAAAAAAAAGCATCACGTAACGGAAATTATCGCTAACGGGTATTACTGCGGCGGTGTTTGTGCTTTCTTTTCGCGCATGACGCTTAGGTAGTCTCTTACCGCTTGATTGTGCTCAGCCAAGCTATTGGTAAATTTGTGCCCGCCATTACCGGTTGCCACAAAATATAGTGCTCAGCCAAGCTATTGGTAAATTTGTGCCCGCCATTACCGGTTGCCACAAAATATAGCGCCTCGCTATCTGCTGGATGCAAGGTCGCCTCTATAGAAGCGGCTGACGGCAGGGCGATGGGCGTTGGCGGCAACCCATCGATTTGATAGGTGTTATATGACGTTTTTTCATCGATGTCTTTACGGCGAATATTACCATCATAACGGCTGCCCATACCATAGATGATGGTTGGGTCTGTTTGCAGGCGCATGCCTTTATCCAAACGGTTTTTAAACACTGCCGATACCAACGGACGCTCATCAGCGATGCTGGTTTCTTTTTCGATAATAGAAGCCATGACCAGTGCCTGATAAGGCGTTTGGTACGGCAGGTTCGGCGCCCGGCTTTCCCACGCATCAAACAATGCTTGCTGCTGACGCTTATACAGATCCGTTAGTACCTGCTTATCGGTTGAGCCTTCACCATAATAGTAAGTGTCTGGCGCAAACCAGCCCTCAAGGTTGTGATTGACGATGGGGTCGTTGCTACTGATTACCGCCTCTGGCAAGATACCGACCAGGTCAAGCCCCTGAGCGATGCTGGCATTACTCGCGGGACGGGTACTGTCCTCACTGTCTAGCAACACTTCTTTTTTGATGCCTGGGTTGTCACGTAAAGTCTGATAAAGGTCGCTTGCAGTCTTGCCTTCGATGATCTGTATCTTGACCATGGCAGCTTTTGCGCCTTGCTCTAGTATCTGTAGTGCCTCGGCGATGGTTGGATTTTCAGGCAGCTGATAGATACCAGCGTGCAGTGGCGCATCGACTTGCGACTTGATATAGAGCTTGGCCACACTGGCAGAAAACAGCGGAATCTGCTGTTGCCACTGCGGCAATAGCCCATAGTAAGTCTGACCCTGCTCAATCGTCACCATCTGCGCTGGCTGCTCGATACGGCCAAACAGCGTCTGATAAACCATCACCAAAAAAAACGCGGCGATCAGCCCCAGCACCAGTAACACCTGATAGCCCCGCTGCATAAAAAACGACGGATTGTCGACTTTGTAAGTGCGCGGTTTGCCCTCGCCGCTGATGAGCGATACATCTGTCGCAGGGGTATCTGCTACGTTGGTGGCTGACGGCTCTACAGGCGTGTCATCCGTACGCGGCTTGTCAGCATTGGACGATGCAGCATGGTCTTGCTGGTTTTCTGGTGTATCATTAGGGCGTTCGGGCGGCGACTCAGGGGTTGGTGTGCTCATGACAACTCGCAGGGCAGAAGTTTGCTAGAATTTAGCACTGAACCGTGTGATTTTCAATGGGATTTGTTTAGCTTGTTACTTTTACTGCAGCGCTTACATCTACTTACTGGGCACAAAAACGCATCATGAACTTATATTTTAATCAAAGTCTGGCCAAAAATTACAACTCCAAACCACAGATTATTCGTGTGCTTAGTGAAGCATGGGTAAAAGACAACGGTTACTGTCCCAACTGCGGCATTCAACCATTAGCTGAGTTTGGCAATAATAAACCTGTGGCTGATTTTTATTGTGCAGCTTGTGCCGAGCAATACGAGCTAAAAAGCAAACAATCAAAATTAAGCAATATTATCAATGATGGCGCTTATGCCACCATGCTTGCGCGTATCAATAGCGACGACAATCCAAGCTTTTTCTTTTTGACCTACTCCCAAGAGTATCGCGTTAATAATTTTCTGATTATTCCCAAGCAGTTTTTTAAGCCCGATATCATTATAAAACGCAAACCGTTGGCAGCCTCTGCCAGACGTGCAGGTTGGGTCGGCTGCAATATTGACCTGCGCCGAGTACCAGAAACGGGAAAGGTGTTTTTGGTCAAAGACCAGCAAGTGATACCGCGCGACAGTGTCACGCAGCAGTTTCAAAAGACGTTGTTTTTACGTAAGCAATCCATCACGTCACGAGGTTGGACGCTAGATGTTTGGCAGTGTATTGATAGATTGGGTGATAAATTTAGCCTGCAACAAGTTTATGCTTTTGCTGATGAATTACAACTCAAGCATCCTGACAACAACCATGTGAAAGATAAAATTCGCCAGCAGCTACAAGTGCTACGAAATAAAGGCATTATTGAGTTTGTGGGCCGTGGTCAATATCGAAAATTAAGCTGAGCTTACTATAGTTGTTTAAAAGGCGATCACTTCTACGAGCTACTTTTGCTAGGATCAGCAGCACCAACCCTAGCAACAGAGATAATGATCATGAAAAGTGACACAGGCTTAAAAACTTATCAGATAGAAATAGTTGAAACGATGAGCGCTATTATAGACATAAAGGCTGAAGATGATTCTTCAACGATTATACAAGCGCAAGAGAAGTATAGAAATGAAGATATTGAGTTAAATTATGATGATTTAGTTGATACCAAATTTAATATTTTTGATGTGAAGTAAGCGACTAACTCAACTCAACCACCTCACCTGATAGCAAAGTAAGCGAGCTCATCGGCATCACCCCGCGCAGCGCATTACAAAAGAAAAGCCGCGTTATCCGTGGCAAATCCTTATCATGTAATGAACGCTCAACTACTGATCGTTCTGTATTCGCAAGTGCATCAATGATTACTTGTCGCATGACCCCAGCGACACCCGACTGCGCCATCGACGGCGTATACCATTGGCCAGTGGTCAGATAATTGGCCTGAGTTTGGTCGTTATCGCTGCTGGTTGACACAGGTAGCGGCGACTCTGCTAGCTGATAAAACACATTGCTCATCGTGCCCTCCACCCAGTGTCCGCTCATATCGCGTAGCAGACCTTCGCCGATCTCTGGCTGTGGAGGGTTTGGCACCGGCTGAGCATTTAGCCACTGTGCTTTGTACCGTTGCAGCTCACCGCTTGCGAGGACATTGTCTAAGCGATTGAGGCTTTTGAGTCCAGCCAATGGCGGCGGTAGGCTAGCAATCTTCGCCGATAGACAAACGGCGGCGCAATTAGATTGCCTAGGCATCATGCGTCCATCAGGTAGCGTGATTTGCTCTGCTGTCTTGACAGGCATAGCGGCCACTTTTAGCCAGACATCGCAGGCGCGACCAGCTGCATCAGACGCATAGCCATAGCCGCGTACCGCCTGCGTACTACGCGTGACGATCAGCTTTAGCATGCCTTGTTGCAGCTGCTTGCCATAGACGGACAGGCGGCTCATGAGTGCTGGGCAGTCTATATCCAGCTGCAGCGCTTTTGCATGGCTAAGCAATCGCTGTCGATGCTGCTGCTGCCACAGTATCTGCCCGTCGACGACGCCTATGGTTGTAAAAAAACCATCAGCGTATGCCAGTCCGCGATTGTCTAAGGCGACTGCAGATGCCGCTGATCGTTGTTTTGCAGCATCTGAGTCTAGCGCCTCTAGGTGCTGGCCGGCCAATTGTAGGCAGTGCCAAGCATTGCTCGGTAGGGAGGCGGCGTTAGCAGGCGGTAGTGCTATATCAGATGGCAGCATCGAATCGCTTAGCCGTCATCTGTTTGGGCGGCTGATTTATTGATGATCAGCATACAGCTATAAAACTCACACTTGGCCAGCTCGACTTTTTGACCACCGATGACTTTGTTTTTGACGACTTGACCCGCCAGCATATCGGCGATGACTTTACCACCATCGTCGCCCATCAGTTGCCGTGCCAGCTTGTAGGCTTTTTTGGCATGGTTTTGACTGTGCTCTTTTTCTGTATCTGAGTCGGTGGGATTGGCATAGTACCAGCCAAGCTCAAGATATTTTTCGGAGTCGATAATATCTAGATACGGCGCGTCGGTCTTCATAAAACGATATTTGGATGCTGGATTGCTAGCATAGTCGAGACTGTTTTCGTCTGTACTGAGCACCTTGCCAAATGTGGTTTTGATGCCGTCCAGCTCGGTGACCTTTAGAGGCTCTACCTTTTCATTACTCCATGCGGAGACATCGTATTTGACAGGCGTGCCCTGCTCAGCCACCGCGCCGTCGAGGTCTGAGTCTGAGTCTGAGGCCGCATTGTCTTGGACTTGCGGTTCAGTGACGGCCTGCGCACTGCTATCGGTGGCCGCATCTGAGGTTTCAGGATCGTTTTTGTTGCTATCACAGCCGCTCAATGACAGGGCCGTCGCCATTATTGTACCGACTAGAAGGGTCTGTAGGTTATTATTCCACATGGGCAATTTACTCACACTTTTAGATGGGTCTCAACGTAGTATTAACGAGCTGGCAGCGATGCCGCTGATAACGATGAATGATTGGGTAACAGCTTATACTTTATTCATTTGTACTTTATACTCGCTGGTACTTTATAAAATAGTGATGCTCTACTCTATATAGGGCGTGTTGAACATAAAACTGTTGTATAAATTTAAACGCGCTACTGGTATAAATTTTACTTGCGTGCTGCGTTCCTAGAGGCTGCGCAACCTACGTTTAAAAATAGCATCCCAGTAGCGCTATGCGCTTTT
>NZ_JAPEHS010000038.1:0-24783 GCF_028823565.1 Psychrobacter sp. A3 | reverse complement strand
CGGTGCGCCGTTTCACTGACACACCGATACCAGATGCCGTACTGGCAGACTGTCTGCGTCTGGCCATGCTGGCGCCCAACTCAAGCAATCTGCAGCCGTGGGAGTTTTATGTCATCGATGATGCAGACACACGCAAACGTGCGATAAAAAACTGCATGAACCAAAACGCGGCAAAAACCTCAGCGCGTCTCATTGCAGTGGTGGCGCGTACTGACGTGTGGCAAGACCACGCCCAGCAGATATTGCGTGAATACCCTGATAAACCTGTCCCAAAAAAGGTAAAAGACTACTACAACAAAATCGTCACTTTAGACTTTTTGCGTGGCCCTGCCAACATCGTCTCTGCAGCCAAATGGGGTGCAACTCAGGTCGCAAGACGTCTCAAAGGACCGATTAAGTCGCCTTACTATACCTTTGAAGACACCAAAAACTGGGCCACCAACAATACCGCGCTTGCCGCCCAAAACCTGATGCTGGCACTACGTGCACATGGCTTTGACAGCTGTCCGATGGGCGGCTTTGATGAGCCTGCGACGAAGCGACTATTAGGTTTAAGCGACGACCACCATATCGTCATGATGATTGGCGCAGGCGAGCGCGCTCACAATGGTATTTACAACACCCAGTTTCGCTTTGATCAAGATCAATTTGTTCATTACGTCTAAACCCGTCATTAGTTATTAATATTAATAACTAATATCCGTTATTTTAGCCATCTCCTTTACCACTCCCTTAACCAAGGAATGTCATGACTATCTCTCAAAACCCAACGTTTGATACCTTCCAAGGATTATTTAACGAAGCTGAATTTGTCTATCGTCATTTAGGATCAAACGATGCCAAACAAGCTGACTTGCTCAGCGCCGTTGGTTATCAAGATATGGCAAGCTTTATCAACGATACCGTGCCTGAGCCTGTGCGTTTGCACAAAGCGCTTGATCTACCAGTCGCGATGAGTGAGCATGCTGCACTTGCCAAGCTACGCACCATGGCAGACGACATCACGGTAAACAAAAGCTACATCGGTCAAGGCTACTCTCCAGTGCGTATGCCTGCAGTCATTCAGCGTAACGTGCTAGAAAACCCAGGCTGGTACACCGCTTATACGCCTTATCAAGCAGAAATCGCTCAAGGTCGCCTAGAAGCATTGCTTAACTTCCAACAAGTATGTATCGACTTGACAGGGTTAGAGATGGCAGGCGCGTCATTACTTGATGAAGCAACGGCTGCGGCAGAAGCGATGGCGATGTCAAAGCGCGTGAGCAAAAGCAAATCCAACCAGTTTTTTGTGGATGAGCGCATCTATCCGCAGACACTAGATGTCATCAATACTCGTGCCAAGTACTTCGGTTGGGAGGTCGTCGTCGGTGATTTTGAAACCGCCAAATCAGGCGACTACTTTGGCGCGATTTTCCAATACGTCGGTGTTGAGGGCGATGTAAAAGACTTAACCGACGTCATCGCCGCGGTTAAGAAAAACAAAACCTACGTCAGCGTCGTCAGCGACATCATGAGCTTGGTGTTGTTAAAGTCACCAGCCGATATGGGCGCAGATGTGGCACTTGGTAGCACCCAGCGCTTTGGTATTCCAATGGGCTTTGGTGGTCCACACGCCGCCTATTTTGCTTTCTCTGACAAAGCCAAGCGCTCAGCACCTGGCCGTATCATTGGTGTGTCAAAAGATTCGCAAGGCAATACCGCGCTACGTATGGCACTGCAGACACGTGAACAGCATATCCGCCGCGAAAAAGCCAACTCAAACATCTGTACCTCACAAGTATTGCTCGCCAACCTTGCAGGTATGTACGCGGTTTATCATGGTCCAAGCGGCGTCAAACGTATCGCCACTCGCATCCATGCGTTTGCAACTGCCTTTGCTGATGTGATCAAATCCGTGGCTGATAGCAAGCTAACCGTGGTGCATGAGCAGTTTTTTGACACCGTGGTCATCGATTGCGGTTCAGAAAATCTAGCCACCCAAATCTTTGAAAACGCAGAAAACATCGGCTACAACTTATGGCGTCTAGGTACGACCAAGCTGAGCGTGGCCTTTAGTGAAACCAGCGACGCGCAAGACTTTAAGGCGCTAACGCAGTTGTTTGTCAGTAAAACGCATGACTTGCCAGCAGAAGCCCGCGTGTCACTCGATAGCACGCACTTGCGTACCGATGACATCCTGACCCATCCGGTGTTTAACTCGCACCACACCGAGCACGAAATGCTGCGCTACCTAAAGTCGCTAGAAGACAAAGATTTGGCGATGAACCGCAGTATGATTTCACTTGGCAGCTGTACCATGAAGCTAAACGCCACCAGTGAGATGCTACCGATTACTTGGCCTGAATTTGCCAACGTGCACCCCTTTGCACCGCGCAGCCAAGTCACCGGCTATATCGCCATGATCGATAGCTTACAAGATCAGCTAAAGGCCATCACCGGCTTTGACGATGTATCGATGCAACCAAACTCAGGCGCTTCTGGTGAATACGCAGGCCTACTTGCCATTCGCCGCTATCATGAATCATTGGGCGAAACAGAGCGTGATGTGTGTCTGATCCCGCAGTCGGCGCACGGCACCAACCCTGCAACGGCCATGATGATGGGCATGAAAGTCGTCGTCGTCAAAACTGACGAAAACGGTAACGTAGACATTGAGGACTTGACGGCAAAATGTGAAGAGCATAGCGCAAGCCTAGGTGCGTTGATGATTACTTATCCATCGACGCACGGGGTGTTTGAAGAAGGCATTCGTCATATCTGTGACTTGATTCATAAGCATGGCGGTCAGGTCTATATGGATGGCGCTAACATGAACGCGCAGGTCGGCATGATGCAGCCTGCTGATGTCGGTGCTGACGTACTACATATGAACTTGCATAAAACCTTCTGTATCCCGCATGGCGGCGGCGGTCCTGGCATGGGCCCTATCGGCATGAAGGCGCACTTGGCCCCCTTTATGGCCAACCATACGCTAAGCCCTGTACACAACGCGCAAAAAGATTGCTCAGCGGTATCGGCAGCGCCTTATGGCTCAGCGAGTATCTTACCCATCTCTTGGATGTATATCACCATGATGGGCCGCGATGGTCTGCTAAAAGCCACGGAGCTTGCGCTCTTAAATGCCAACTATGTCGCCACTCAGCTACAAGACCACTACCCTGTTCTTTATACGGGCAAAAACGGCCGCGTTGCGCACGAGTGTATCATCGATATTCGCCCATTGAAGGAAGAAACTGGCATCACTGAGAGCGATATCGCCAAGCGCTTGATGGATTATGGTTTCCATTCACCAACCATGAGTTTCCCAGTTGCGGGTACGTTGATGATTGAGCCAACTGAGTCTGAGTCTAAAGAAGAGTTAGATCGCTTTATCAGCGCACTTAAATCTATCAAAGCTGAGGCTATGAAGGCCAAAGCTGGCGAAGATGGTTGGACATTAGAAGACAATCCATTGGTCAATGCGCCGCACACCGCGGCGATGATTACCAGCGAAGAATGGTCGCATCCATATAGCCGTGATACCGCTGCATTCCCACTGCCATACATCCGCGCTCATAAGTTTTGGCCAAGTGTGGCACGTGTCGATGACGCTTATGGCGATAAGAACCTTATGTGCTCTTGCCCAAGCATCGAAAACTATATGTAGTTTTCAACTAAGTATAAACAATTAATATAAAAACAAACCTCCAAGTCAGTAGCTGATTTGGAGGTTTTTATTTAGCTTGAGATATTTAGCGCTATACTATTCATATCATCAAGTTGTTAACCACCCGTTTTTAATGGATATTATTTTTAATGGAAGTCAGCATGCCACAAAAAAACCGCGTCATTCTCATCCATGGTCTGCATCAAACCGCTTGGATCATGCGGCCATTGGCCAAACGCTTGCAAGCCGCAGGATTTGACACCCATCAATTTGGCTATCGTAGTCTGCGTGATAGCATCAAAACCAATAGTGCGCGATTAAATGACTGGCTAGAAAAGCACCATTACCCTGACCAGCCAATCGATTTGGTCGGTCACAGTCTGGGCGGTTTGATTATTCGTGATTTCGTCACTCAGTATCCCAAGTGGCAAATTGGACGCTGCGTAACGCTTGGGACACCGCACTTAGGTAGTGTTTGTGCAGATTATATTTGGCGCTTGACCCCAGCGGTGGTGGGGCGCTCGTACGTCGATGCGCTAGATGGCACGGTCGCGCCCTTACCGGAGCATATTACCTTAGGCGTGATAGCAGGCAACCGCCCTTATGGTTTGGGTCAGCTGTTTTTACAGTATCATAATCGCAAACTGCGTCAGACAGACAACATACCATCAGCAGAACATCTACTACACGATGGCACGGTATATATAGAAGAAACTAAAATAGCGGCCGCAACTGACCACATCGTCCTACCAGTCTCGCACACTGGGATGCTGGTCGACAAAGCGGTCGCCGAGCAGACCCAATATTTTTTACGACATGGACAGTTTAAACGCTAAAAATGCTCGACATTAAAAACACTAAGCCCAACCAAACCTCATAGATGAGACTGTCTTAAGCTTTTATACCCATCCCTTGCTGTAGCTCGGTTTTATGCTCTTTAATCACCGGTATCAAGGTTTGTATCACCCATTTATGACGCCAGCCTTGCAGCCCTTCTGGCAGCTCGGTTAGGTCTTTATCAAAGGCAATGATTTCATAGAGCTGCGCCAGCCATTTTTTGCGCATCAAGACATTGGCAGGCACACCGATTTTTTCTGCGTGCGCCTCGATCGCTTGCTGCACCGCTTTTGATAGGACTTTGTTTTTGGAGCGATATGGTGGTAGCAAGCAGGCAGGATGCTCAGCAGGATGCAGGTTTTTGGCTTCCTTAATCACTTTGAGCAACTCCTCACCATAGAGGCGTAGCATGCTGCGGTGCATGGTGGTTTTGTGCGCAAGCTCGCGCATGTTGCTGGGTTTTTCGGTGACAATTTCACGTACAGCTTGTTTTTTTATCACAAAGGTACGCGGCTGATTGGTCGCCCGCGCCAGCTCCTCGCGCCATGTCGCTACCGCCTGTAGTATCGCCATCTGCTCAGAGGTATAACGATAATCCGCCATCGTAAGATACATCTCATCATCGGCCATGTGCTGCGTGTCATAGAGATCACGGGCATATAGCTGACAATCCTCCCACACATAGTCAAAGAGACCTTGCTTTTTTAGCTCGTATTCAAGACTTAGATAAAGCGCGGGCAAAAACCGCACGTCGTCTATCGCATATTGCTCTTGCTCATCCGATAGCGGACGCTGTAGCCAGTCAGACTGGCTTTGTTCTTTATCGATATGCATATCTAATTGGTCATCAAGCGCTTGCTGATAACCCATTTGTAATTGACCCGTCAAATATGACAGCGCAATTTGCGTATCAAAGATATTGGTGAGAGGCGGACAGCCAGACAACAGATAAAAAATACCCAAATCTTCGCCGCAAGCATGCCAAATCGCTACGTCTACCTCTGTTAAGGCTTGCCAAAAATCGTCCAATTGTAGTCGCGGTGCGTCTAATAGATAGATATGATCGCCTGTGTTGAGCTGCACCAAAGCCAAACGCGGATAGTAGGTATCACGCTTGATAAATTCTGTATCTAACGCCACGCGCCCGCACGTCGCCAACGCCTCTATCACGTCAGCCAAACCCTCTTGCTCACGCACCCATGTTACATCGGCGTCTTCAGCGATATCTAATAAAGCATCAATGTCAGGTTCAGGCGGCAGGTCTACTGACTCTGCACCGGTATTGACTGGCGTCGCCGGCTCGTCAGCGGTGGCCGCAGGCTCTGAATGATTGGATGGAGTAACAGCGGTTGAGATATGGTTGGACACGGGCAGATACCTGCAGAAATAGAAGAAAATAAAACGCTAAACCGCGCCTTAATAAAAGTGAATATCAAAACCATTATAACAATATCACAAAATAAAATGGACAAGACTTGGCTTTTATAGAGAATTTATGAAATTGATATAGAAAATACTATAAGAAAGAGCGGTTTTGCATGGCTTGCCCGAGGGTCATACTATCGAGGTACTCAAGCTCGCCACCCATCGGTACGCCTTGCGCCAAACGGGTGATTTTACTGACATGACGATTGACCGCTTCACTGATAAAGTGGGCGGTAGTCTGGCCTTCGACCGTGGTACCTGTCGCCAGTATCAGCTCTGCTACTGGCTCCTGTTTGACTCGCCACACCAGCTGATCGATGTTTAAATCATCAGCACTGATGCCGTCTAGTGGTGACAGATGACCACCTAAGACGAAATAACGACCACGGTAACCTGCCGTTTGCTCTATCGCCATCACATCGGCGGCGGTTTCGACCACACATAACAGCCCATCATCACGCCTCGGATCTTGGCATAATGGACAAATCGCCTCATCACTGAAGCTATGGCAGCGCTGGCACTCAACGATATCTCGCATTGCTTCATCCAGCGCTTGCGCGAGCGCCATCCCTTGCGGGCGTGTTTTTTTTTGTCCCACGCCTGGCAAGATACGCAGCTGTTTGACCAGCTGATCAAATTTGGCTGTCAGCAAAGTGTCTTCCTTTTTTAACTTCATGTATAAATCGTAGCTATAAAAATGGGGTCGTATCGTGTCGATAACAACCCCATTTTTGTGTTCAGCGTGCTGTTTTTGGCAGCTAAAGGCTTTATATTTCACATGTTTTTTTAAAACCATGCCAGATACTTGCTTTGCTTAGCCTGCCCTTGAGCTATTTAAAACAAGCCTTGCATACCTGGTGGTAGGCCCATGCCTGAGGTCGCGCTCGCCATGGTTTGCTCATATAGCTCGTCGGCTTGACGTACTGCATCATTGATCGCAGCAGCGATGAGGTCTTCGATCATATCTGGCTCGTCTTCTAATAAGCTAGGATCGATGGTCAAACGCTTGACCACGTGACGACCAGTCATGGTGACTTTGACCAGACCACTGCCCGCTTCTGCTTGTACTTCTTTGTTAGCTAGCTCTTTTTTGGCGTTTTCAACGTTTGCTTCGACTTTCTTTTGCATCGTTTGTGCTTGTTGCATCAATGCTTGAATATTCATAATCGCCTCTTGGTATTTTATGGAAATACGTAACGTAATGCGTCGGTTTTCATCACGTCATGTTTATGCGTTGACGGTGATTATACCGTTATCTTTACAAACTGTCTAAGCCGCGCGCCAAATCTTTGATGATATCTGCCACGTCCTCCAACCCAACCGACAAACGAATGAGACTGTCTTTGACACCCGCTTCTGCACGCGCCTCAGCGCTCAGGCGAAAATGGGTGGTGGTGGCAGGATGAGTGATGGTGGTTTTGGCATCGCCCAGATTATTGGTGATAGAGAGCATTTTAGTGGCGTCTATCACATGCCAAGCAGCTGCTTTTGCATCGTTGATACCACCATCAGAGCGGGCTTGCGGCTTCACCTCAAATCCGATGATAGCGCCGTAGCCACCTTGCATATGATGTTGCTGCGTGGCAAGCGCGTGGGCGGGATGATCGCTTAAGCCTGAAAAATGCACGGTACTGACATTGGGATGATGAGCCAAAAACTCTGCCACTTGATTGGCGTTTTGGCAGTGCGCCTGCATACGCAGCTTTAGTGTCTCAAGCCCTTTGGTAAAGACCCACGCATTAAACGGGCTCATACTGATACCGCCTGAGCGCACCACGGTAAAGGCATCTTGCATCAGCTTATCACTACCGACCAGCGCGCCGCCCAACACGCGGCCCTGACCGTCTAGATATTTGGTCGCCGAGTGAATCACCACATCCGCGCCCAAATCTAACGGCCGCTGCAGCGCCGGCGTCGCAAAGCAATTATCAACGACAAGTAATATACCATTGGCTTTACACAGCTTGCTTAAATAGCCAATATCACAAATTTGCGCGAGTGGATTACTTGGGCTTTCGCAATATATCACTTTGGTGTTTGGCTGCACCGCTTTTGCCCACGCGTCATTATCGAAGCAATCGACATAGCTGACCTCGACCCCAAACTTTGTCATGTAATTATTAAACAGCCCAGTCGATGAGCCAAATAGCTGATTGGCCGCCAGCAGATGGTCGCCTGCTTTTAGGTAGGCCAAACACATGGTCAAAATCGCGCCCATGCCTGAAGCGGTGGCTACCGCGCGCTCGCCATTCTCAAGCGCAGCCAAACGCCGCTCAAAAGTACGCACGCTAGGATTGGTATGACGTGAGTACACGTTACCTGTTTTGCTACCGTTAAAGTGCGCAGCAGCATCGGCGGCCGACGCATAAACATAAGAGCTGGTAGTAAAAATAGCCTCTGAATGCTCGCCTTCATCGGTGCGATGGTGCCCAGCTCGTACCGCGATGGTTTGCATACCATAATCAAGGCCTAAATCGAGCGCATCGCTGCGCCAGTTTGGATCCAGTGTATTTAAGTTTTTATCATTCTGCGTGTGCGACTGACTCATATATCTTCCATTGCCTTGGTGAGTACTGTGGCGTGTCCTCCACTCAGTCGATTATCACCTACACGGGCTGATGAGGGCACGCCTTAAATTGATAAGGGGTGATTGGTAAAATGACGGCATATCTTTATCGATCTTACCCATCCGCCTTATCATAGCATGTCAACTTATTCCACACATCTGGTTTCAAAGGCCAGCTAAATCGTATTTTTGCATACTCAGTCCAGCGGCACACGAGCGCGTACCAGACCCATTATTACTTTGGGAGAGACGCTGCAATACGCTGAGCCATTTAACAAAAATAACGTATTTATAATAGGCAGATATAGCAACAACTGCTAAGCTTAGCGTCGATTTCGAGTTAGTCTCAGATTTTACCTGACGCAGTACTATTATCGATTTGCTAATCAATGCTATTATTTCAAAACCTCTATTTTTTGTGGTCATAGACAGCGTAACGATAAGGTCGCTGTCCGACCACACCCAGCAAACGACTTAATCCGTAAATACAGGCTCATTAAGGTAAATCCGTCATGTCGATGTTTAGTATAGATCCAGCCAACTTCTCACTGAGCCTAACCCTCGGACTGACATTGGGACTGAGCGCCTGTCAGAGCCTACCCAAGCAGCCGCACCTGCCCGAGAGTCAAGCGCTGTCTGCACGCATCCACGCACTGTATCAAGCAAAAAACAGCAAACCCTCCGAGCAAACAGATTTGGTCGCCGCCATCAGCGAACAAAACGATATCCACCCAGACTTATCAGGCTATCACCCGATTGTCACTGGAGCCAATGCCTTTGCCTCTCGCAGCATCTTGACGGGTATGGCCACCCGCAACATCGATGCCCAGTATTATATCTGGCACAATGACCAAGCCGGCCAGCTAATGCTCAAAGACTTGTGGGAAGCGGCTGAGCGCGGGGTAATCGTGCGCTTACTACTCGATGATTTTAATAATAATGCTGAATTTGATCAGCATTTATTGCGCTTTGCCAGTCATCAAAATATCGCGGTACGCATCATCAACCCCTTGATGCACCGTAAGTTTCAAACCCTAAACTACGTCACAGGCCTGCCTAGAATCAATCGGCGCATGCACAATAAGAGTATGACCTTTGACAAGCAGATTACCATCATCGGTGGACGTAATATCGGCAATGAATACCTAAGTAACGATCAAAATAGCCAGTTTGCTGATCTGGATGTCTTGCTCATCGGCAAAGTCGTGGCCGATATTGATAATAGTTTTGCCAGCTATTGGTCGTCGCCGCTGTCGTTTGACATCGAGACGCTCGCGACCCTTGATGATGGCGCAGCCACTGATTTTTTGGCAGCGCTAGACAAGATTGGTCAAGATGAAAAACACCATGCCAATAGCAGCTTGACCGTCTATAAAGCAGCGATTGAAGAGTCGACCATAGATGAGGACTTAGTGAGCAAGCGGGTGCCGTTTCGTTGGACAGACATGCAGTTTTTGAGTGATGATGTCGGCAAGCTGAGCAAGGCCGTCCCTGCCGATACCAATTTGGTGCATCAACTGCGTACCCTGCTTGGCAGCCCGACCAAAAAACTGACCATTATCTCATCTTATTTTGTCCCGACCAAAGACGGCGTCAACACCTTAGTACAGCTGGCCAATGCTGGTATCGATATCAAAATCTTGACCAACTCTTTTGATGCAACGGATGTCACCGCTGTGCACTCTGGCTACAGCCAGTGGCGGCCTGCGCTGCTGCGCTCAGGCGTAAAAATCTATGAGCTCAAATCCACCGCTGGTGAAGAAAAGCGTGAAAACAAGCTATGGAAAGCCCGCAGTCAATCCTCAACCAGTCTCCATGCCAAAACCTTTGCCGTTGATGACTATCAAGTGTTTATCGGCTCATATAACGTCGACCCACGCTCTGCCAATATCAATACCGAGATGGGCGTGATCATCAACGACGACGAGCTGGCAAGACAGCTGCATGGCGCGCTCAGTGATGACTTGCTCAATCAAGCTTATGAGGTAAAGCTGCTAGATAACGGTCGCCTGCAGTGGCACACCATAGAAAACGGCGAAAAGGTAGTGTACGACTCAGAGCCGCGAGTCGACATGAGTGACCATGTCTGGCTGACCATCATGTCTTGGTTGCCGATTGATTGGTTATTGTAGTACTCAGGCGGGGCTTTTATTCACTCGATAATTATTTCAATGGGCTAAAACTAGCGAAACACTCTGAATATTACTGTCTTGACGCTTCCCTTTTTTATCGGGAGGTGTCAGTTTTTATCATGCGGATTATCTAGAGGATAATCGGCTTAACGACCACATTAGCTTGTGGTGTGGATGCGTGATTTACTATGCCTAATCGTTCTCAATATGCCCTGATGTCTACGAAAGATAGAAACATGGTATTGTTTATTTGCTTTAGTAGCGCCGTCGCGTTTTTTGATTTTTTGATTTATTTATATATCTCAGATATCGTGGCATCGGCGCTGTTCCCCGTCAATAGCAATCCCAATGTTGCTCGGCTACAAGGGTTAGGACTGTTTGCCGTCGGTTATCTTGCTCGTCCATTCGGCGGTGTTTTGCTGGGTCGCTATGGAGATATCAAAGGGCGTAAGTTTACTTTACTCGTCAGTATGCTCGTCAGTGCCATCAGTTTGCTAGTCATGGCTTGTTTGCCGACCTATGCACAGTGGGGACTGATATCGCCTGCTTTGTTTATCCTGCTGCGGCTCATACAAGGAATGGCATTTGGCCTGTATGTGCCCTTGGCTTGGGTATTTGTGGCCGAGCACGTGCCCCGTCAGTATTTGTCGGTTGCTTGTAGTTATGTCACGGCCAGTTTTTTTGTGGGTGTGTTGTTTTCAAATGCGTTTTTTATGTGGTTGTCGAACGTTATGACCACTGAGCAATTGGTCGACTATGGCTGGCGACTGCCGTTTTTTGTGGCAGCCATACTGGGCTTTTGGTCAGTGAAACGCCGTTTTTTACGGCCATGCTAGCATCAAAACCACCAAACTATGTCGCCAAACCCTTGACGCTGCTGTCTAAGCACTGCAAGCACTCTGTCTTTATTGGGATGATTTTGACCTTAATCCTCTCCAGCATCACCACAGTCGTTGTCATTTTGCTGCCCGACTTGATCAAGCTGCGCTTTAACCTAGATGCAGATTTGTTTGGGTTTTCACACAGTCTGGGCATTGTGTTTATGATTTTTGGCTGTGTTTTTTATGGGATTTTATCGAACTACCAAAACTTTGGTAAAATTCTTGCCGCAGGCTCCGCGCTACTTATCGCCATGATTTTTGCTTTCTTTTATCATTTAGACGCTGGTGGCGATTATATCTTGATCATGTACGCCCTCTTAGGCTTTTGCTCAGGTATTATTGGCATGATGCCAGCTATCTTGGTACAGCTGTTTCCGACCAATGTGCGCCTAACTGGTATGGCACTTTGTTATAATGTCACGTACGGCATCGTCGGTATATCGATTCCTTTTGGACTCGGCTATGCCACGACTCTAGTGAGTTTCTCTCCGGCTCTCTACGTTGCATTTATCGGTTTTATCGGTATCATCATGGGCCTTTATTTTTACAACTTACCCGAGTTTAAAAAGATTGAGCATGTAATCTAATCGCGACCTAACGGGTCGCAGCCTCGGTCGTGTCTTAGCTTTGTAGATGATGAATGATGGATCATGGATGATACATACGGTGTCATGGTAGTTGCATGACGCTTTTTTTATGCGCTTAAGACCCCATAAACCAAACCACGCTTATACATTTAGCCACTACTACATATTTAACGACTCTTTATTAAGGCCCCACCCCTATGGTTGATATGAGCAATAAACGACTCTCTGTTGCCCCTATGATTGATTGGACAACGACAGATTATCGTTACTTTGCGCGGTTGTTTAATCCGCATGTTTATCTTTATACTGAGATGATCAGCACGGGTGCACTCATCCATGGCAATCGCAATCGGCATCTGCGCTTTGATGCGCTTGAGCATCCATTGGTGTTGCAACTGGGTGGCGCCGACAATAGCGAGATGACGCAGTGTGCTGAGTTTGCCCAGCAGTATGGCTATGATGAGGTCAATATCAATGTGGGCTGCCCATCTGACCGTGTGCAGCACAATAAAATAGGCGCTTGTCTGATGGCGGAGCCTGAGACGGTTGCTGACTTGGTCAAGCATATGCAGGCTGCGGTCGATATTCCTGTGACCGTCAAGCACCGTATCGGTATTGATGATTTTGACAGTTATGAGTTTATGATGGACTTTGTCGAGACAGTAGCAGCGGCTGGTTGTACACGCTTTATTGTCCATGCGCGCACCGCTTGGCTACAAGGCTTGAGCCCCAAACAAAACCGTGAAATACCGCCCCTGCGCTATGACGATGTGTACCGCCTCAAACAAGACTTCCCTACGCTCGATATCGAGATCAATGGTGGTATCGACACCATCAAAGATATCGAGGCGCATTTGCAGCACGTCGATGGGGTGATGATTGGGCGGGCGTTTTATCATAACCCTTACCTGCTGGCAGAGGCCAATTGTCTGTGGGGTGCGCCTACGCCCAAGCGCTCAGAGATTTTGGCGCAGCTCCTCCCCTACCTAGAAACACAAATCGCTAAAGGCGAAGCGCTGCCTACGATGACGCGGCACTATCTGGGTTTGTTTCAAGGACTGATGGGCGCGCGTAAATGGCGACAAGCCTTAAGCGGCAAACCACAGCTAACGCTCGACGATGTCAAGCAGGCAGCTGATGAGGTGTTGGCGCTCAATCCTGATGTATAGCCGTACTGATTAAGACCACATGGATTGATACCACATGAACTTAAGTAATGTGGTGTTTCGCGCAGTAATTGGCAATTAATAATTAATACTTAAGCCACTTGCGCCAGATACTGCCACATAGCAGCGCCATTATTGATGATATGTAGTAGTATCGGCAGCAGCAGCGAGCCTGACTTAAAACGCGCATAACAAAATATCAATGCCAGTACCACAATGGTACTGATCTCATAGACGCCGTACTGCACATGAATGACCGCAAATATCAAACTGGTCACGACGCTTGCAACAACTGCCCCGCGCGGCGATAAATGTGATAAATTATCTGTATCTATAAACTGCTCAGCGATTGCCGACCACAGGAGCCCGCGAAATATCAGCTCCTCATAAACAGGCGCGACGATCACCATTGCAAACACCAATAGCCACACCGAGCTGACAGACTGATACAGCGGATCGACAAACACCAGCGGCGTCTCACCCAACACATACGTCAAGGCCTGACTGCCAATCATAAACAGCAATAACACCCCAAGCATACCTATGCCGACTGCGAGTGAAAACGGCGTTAGTGCCAGATAGTGCCGTACGTTGCCGCCCCTGATACCAATCAGCAAACCGCTCATAGCGACTAACAAAACACAGCCTATGAGGATAGAGAGACTGACGACCGTGCCATCATTACTGCCAAAATAAAAAATATCAGCCATGCTGGCGCTTTTACCAGTGGGCAATACCAACTTGCCAGCGATATAAACCCCTAATAGCTGACTGATAAAAAACGCCATCACCACCCCTACCGTCAGCACAAGCGCGCCCAAACGCGAAAACAGCGGCGGTTGTTTTGTGATAGAGGCTTGATGGGCGATGGTCGTGTTTTTTTGCATAAATCGTCACTTAAAGTAGCACACTGCCTAGCTATTTAGAGCCTATATGGTGAGTTCAGTATAAAAATGATACAGTGGGACTGGGATAATTTTTATGCAGCATCGAGCAGCGCAGGCACAGCTCGCAAGGAAAATTTATACCAGTACCACGTTGACCTATCATGTATCTGTTTTATTGAGAATCAACTATAGCCTGTATCTGTCGCGGTGTAGGTGGTTGGTTTTCGCCGCTAGGCTTTAACTGCTGCTCAATCAATGATAGTACGTGCTGCGCGACTGACTCTGGGTACTCAAGTGGGAACATATGACCGCCTGCATGGGTCTGGTACGCAATGCCTAGCCGCGATTGAACCTGCTGCGGGAAGTGGCGCTTTAAAAACAAGCTATCCTCGCCGATAATCAGCGTCACAGGTACCTTAGGGCCACGATTGGGCGTCAGCCAATACCAAGAAGGATTGGTACGAAATACCGCCACCTCACTGGCTTTGGGGATGGCCAATGTCACCTTGCCATCGGCGCGCTCATGCAATCCATGCTCGATATAGCCCTGAAAGCTGCGCTCATCAAAATTCTTAAAAAAACCTTTATGACGCATTTTTTCGTAGGCTGCCTCTCGGCTATCCCAAACATCACGGCGACGTTTCGATATCCCAGAGGGCGACAATGCGTCCATTAGGCGGTTATTCATAAGCGGCAGTCTGTCTATTGTTTTGGCCATATGCCAAAGTAGACTGGTTTTGCCATAAATCCATGGCGGATCCATCAGCACCGCTTGGGCAAAGTGCTCAGGCGCGCGGTACAGTGCCTGCAAGGTACACATCGCGCCAAGCGAGTGACCCACTGCCACCACTTGAGTCACGCCATGCTTGTCACACGCGTTTTTTACGCTATCAATAACCTGCTGCGTCAGGCTGCGCCAATGATTATCCACCGGATAGCCAGGAGTATCGCCCAGTCTGGCAATATACTCAATGGTAAAAAACTCAGATAAATGCTCAAAAAACGGCTGATAGACCGCGCTTGGCATACCATTGGCATGGGCAAAATGCAGCACAGGCTTCTACGGCTGATAGACCGCGCTTGGCATACCATTGGCATGGGCAAAATGCAGCACAGGCTTCTGGGTTATTTTTGAGATGGGCAGTGCGGCGCTAAAGGTCTGCAATTCGACTTCATCATTCATAACAAGCTCTCATCAGATCCTGATCAAATGTGACAATGTGGTTTACATGGTGGTTTATATGATTTATATGGTTTACGTTATTTGTCATTGGTATGGCAGATAATGAAGGTGACATACTAATGAGGCTGAGCATACGCCCAGCCTCAACCATCATACACAATCGTATGAAAACATACAGTACTTAGCGCATCTGCGCGTTACCCTCTGATTGTGGCAACACATTAAGGCCGATGCTCGAACCCACGCCAGCGCCCAACTTAACAGCAAAGCGATCCATAAAGAGCTGGAACGGATCGGTTGGGCTATAGTTGACGACATTGTCTAGCTCTAGCTGCTTCTCTAAGCTGGCGATGCTGCCTTTTTTATCTGCCAAACCCAGCTCTATGGACTGTTCACCTGTCCAAAAAAGGCCTGAAAATAGTTTGTTTTGTTCAGGGTTTTTTAGACGGTCACCGCGGCCTTCTTTTACAGCATTGATAAAGTGCTTATGAGTGTTGGCCAGTACTTTTTCGACATGATTTTCTTCATAGTCGGTAAGTGGGCGTGACAAGCTTAAAATATCTTTGTACTCGCCTGCGGTGATGGTACGGTCTTCGACACCAAACTTATCCATCAATCCTTCGATATTATAGCTTGGCATAATCACCCCGATAGAGCCGACGAGGCTTGACGGATTGACATAAATCTCATCAGCAGCAGACGCGATATAGTAAGCGCCTGAGGCACCGACATCACCGATAACGGCATAGAGTTTCTTGTCTGGATATTCTTGACGCAAGTCCATCATCGTCTGCCAAATCTCATCAGACTGTACGGGCGAGCCGCCAGGCGAATTGATGTCTAAGGCGACCGCTTTGGCATTGCTGTTTTCAAAGGCGCGGGTCAGGGCTTCATTGACGTCATACGCGTTGGCCACATCGCCACTGCTAATGACCCCTTGTAGCTCGACCACAGCCAGATGCGGCTTACTGGTATCGACACCTTCGAGCCCCGTTGGCGCTTTGCTGCTGCAACCACGGCCCAAGGTCAAAAATATAAGTAAAATATAGCCAAAGGTTAATAGCTTAAAGAAAATCCCCCAACGACGGGCGCGGCGCTGCTCAACCACACTGGCCAACAAGGTATTTTCTAGTAGTCGCCATTCTTGCCCGCTTGGTTGGCTTGGCTGCTGTATTGGCGTTGGCTGATTTGGGGTATTATCAGGACGTTTGTTAGGGTCTGGTGGCCAATTGGGCATATAACTTCCTAAGTCAGAAACAATCTAAAACGATAAAAAAAATAGCATATAAGCACATATGGGCTGCGATACTTTGCCCATGATGCCTTTATCCATTGATATCAGCTGTGAATAGTGCTGCTAAGTATGGTGCTATTTTTAGCATGGTTCAATAGCATAACGGTGAAATATAGCATAACGGTAAAACATAGTATAACGGTGAAATATCACCATATTGTAACACTGATCGGCCAAACCTTGTTTTTATGGCAGCATCTTTATTAGGGTGACGCCATACTTGTATCTCTTGTCTCTAAGGGCAGTGCGGCTGGCAATATTTTATCATCATGCGTGATAACTACCCCAACACGCTGGCGCTCTAGTACATCAGCGGTGACAGACGACGTGCTGTGACCGAGCCACCTAATCTGTGCCGACGTTGCGCGCTCATCTGTACACATCAGCGACCATAACTGCCAGACTCGTGCATGGCTATCGGCATTTAAGATGATGCGTTCAGGCGGCGTATGGCGCTGCGGCGGTGATGAGTCAGATGGCTGAGTCGCTAAGCGATCAAGAAGTGCTTGCACGCTAGCAGCAGAAGATTTGAGCGGTGCAGCGGCGTTATACCTAAGCACTTGTATCGGCATACGGCTACCCTTTATACCGCTAAGATCGATCGCTATCGTACAGTCCCACACGCTAGCGTCCTCTATCTGACGCCAACCTGTCATCGCGGTGATGGACAACTTGTTATTGGCCGATTGCCATGTTTTGCCCTCCTCACAGCGCTGCGCACTGATAGAAGACTTTGCCGCGGCGGGATGAGTGACTTGATAAGCGGCTTGCAAGGCTGGCCATCGATCGATGCGCCCTGCTTGCCAGTACTGATAAGTCGGTAAATGCTGCGATAGCTGCAGCACTGTCAGAGGCAACAACTCAGAGGTAGAATCCTGCAAGGACTTTGGCGGATCATCATTGATTTGTCTTTGACTCAAATCGGCGCTGCTACTTTGTACAACGACACCGTGCAAGCGCTTTATTGATAAGCTACCCAGCTGCTGCGCCACAGTGGCAGACAATGCCTCTGCGGTAAGCCTACTTGGCATGGTCGGTGCATCACTTGGTCTGTGATCTGCCAAAAATAACCAACTGACTTCATCTTCACCACTCTCCCCACTGTCATCCGTCATGGGGTATTGCAGCACACTGGCGCTTATATACTGATCGCCAGTCGGCAATAAGTAAAGCGTCGGTACAGCCATCAATGATTGCTGATTGGCATAAACCGTCATCATGAGCAGCACCAAAGGCGGCAGTGCTAACCCGCGACTGATGAACCCTCGTGGCAACAACCAAGGCAATATCACCAATACCATCATTAGCACGATAGCCATGTTGATGGGTGTGTACAACCACGCGGCAGACAATGCAGGCAATGTCGTCAACCAATCGATTAGCTGATGCAAATTCAGGATAATGGCGGTGACAAACGACCATAGACCATCTGCCAGCGTCGGCGATAGCAGATAAATCAAGCCTGCCAATAAATTCAACGGTACAATGACCCAGCCGAATAAACCGATGGCAAACATATTGATGATAAGACCCCATAATGAGGCCTTGCCAAAGAGTAGCAATGTGATGGGCAATAAAGCAATAAACAACCAAAACTGTAACTTAAAGACACGTTTGGCTACGCCCCATCCCTGCCGCAGCCATAGCCTGCCGCCAGCCTCATTCTGATGCGACGATGGTGTGTTTGTCTGCGTGCTGGCCAATGTATGAGGGTGATATGATCTGTCTTCATACTTAAGTAATAGCGCCACTGCGACAAAGGACAACCAATAGCCTGCCTGCCATAATACATAAGGATCGCACCACGCCATAAGAACAGCCAGCGCCAGTAATACCCGCATGGTACTAACAGGCAATAAGCTCAGGCGCATCAGTCCTATAGCAAATAGCATCCAGGCGGTACGAGCAGCAGGCACATCAAACCCAGTAAATAGCGCATAAACAAAAGCCGCACCAATCATCACCCACCAGCGCACTTGCCAGCGCGGTACGTAACGATACAAGGCGGGATATAACTGATTGACTATCATCACCGCTGCACCTGCCAACACAATGGCCAAAAACAAAACGTGGGTGCCTGATATCGCCAGTAAATGCGAGATGCCCGCCAGCTGGTATAGCTCTTTGGTATCGCGACTGATAAGGCTCCTATCTCCTGTCAGCAAGCTGAGCGTAACCGCCTTTGCTTGTTGCTCATCGCCAGTAAGCACATGCCAGCCTTGATAAAAATGCTGGCGCAGCTGCCAGCGTCCGCGATCGATATATGTACGCACGCGCGACAGATGAGAAAGAGAAGATGATGCTACAAGCAGATCTGTATCAGCAGTACTGACAGGCTGCGTCGCTGTCACCAGTACACGCGCCACTCCATCGATATGGCGACCGCGCAACCAGCGATAGCTGTCAAAGCCAGAGGGGCTACTGGTTGCCTGCTTGGCCGTCGCCAATGGAGACAGCGCCAAGCTCATCCACCGCCTCTCCCCTGGTTTTAGCTGAGAGAGATTGGCAAACTGCTTGGCCGCCTCTGGCCGACGTGAAGATTGAGGATAAGCACTGAGCAATATGCGATGCCTATCGGTGTGCAGCGTATCAAGATTGATTGAATTGCTTTTAATACTTAGGCTATTTTTATTGGTATGTGATTGTCCATCTGCTAAGTGGCTGGCGGTGATATTATCCAAATCTTGCGGTGTCAGCTCAGAGACCAAAGGCGAGAGGTGGGTGATGACTGCCACCTGCCGATAGCCAGTGTCTGCAGCTGCATCCAAAACACTATCGCTGATACCTTCGATTGTCACTAATGCTTGCACGCGTAGTGGCGCAGTGATTTTGCTCGACTCCGCTTGTTGGTGACTGACCAGTGCTTGTAACGCGCTAACCCCTATTAGCCCCGCTGCCAGTATCACGACCACTATATGACGGGCAAGGAGCAAAAGGCGTTTGGTAATGGATAACTCAATAACAGGTGACTGCGAGGAGGTCTGAGAAGAAAATGGCGTTGATTGCGCGGCTGGAGTGGCAGGTGTATAAAGGCGAGAGAGCATAATAAGCGCAAGGCTCATCACCACTAGTATGAGGGCTAATATTGAAGGATTAATGGTATCAACCAGTGATGAGACGCTTGGCATGCTATCTGCAACGGCCAGCACTCCCATCATCACGACGATAATCAAACCACCTACCAACCAATACACCAGCACTCCTTGCTCGAGGATTTGATCATAAACCCATCAGACTGACACGTCATGCAATAGCATTTACACGACTATTACCCTATACTAATTGCCTATATTACGCTAAGGATGATCTCGCATTGTTAGCCTTTATATTCTAATAAAACTTTTAGCCTGATTTTTATTATTAATACTACTTTATCTCAGTCCATCAATGCGCTTGAGCGGACTGTCGTTAACGATGAAAGGCGATCCTGTGCCCCAAAAACGTCTCAAAGACCTGCTCCCTACACCAGAAAAAATCCTAGAAAGCCGTACCTTAAAACTGTTTGCCCCGCAGCTGGCTGACGCACGTCTATGGCATTTTAACCGCCATAGCTTAAACAAGGCGGTCTATATCGGTGTACTCAGTGCATTTTTTCCTTTACCAGGACAAATGCTGCTGGCCTTACTCGGCTCGCTTATTTTTCGTGCCAACGTCCCTATGGCGCTTGGCCTGACTTGGATTACCAACCCTGTGACCAGCCTACCGATATTTTATGCAGGCTATTATATCGGTGCCAAAATCATCGATGTACCCATGATCAGCCTGCGATTGATCGGTCGGATGATTGCTGATTTTAGTTTATGGGCATTATCAGACGGTGCCAACCCCTTTATCACTTATAAAGGCACGGTATCACTGACCGCTTTTTGTCTTGGCCTGACGATATTGGCCGTGGTTAGTAGTCTTATTTGCGGTCTGGCGTTCAAGGCTATTTGGCGCTACAAAACCGTCGTTAGTTGGCAAAAGCGGCAACAAGATACCTCAGACCAACCGCCTTATGACAAACCCTAATACGGCCTCTGTCATACCGTCCTTCTATTATTGCTAATACCGCTAATTCGCCGTCCCATGCCAGCCCTTCGCGCTATAGCTCGCCTTTACGCGCTTTGTGCGCATCGATGGCGTTTTTGACCTTGTCGGTCAGATTACTGTCCATGACAAAGACCTCAATCACTTTGTCATCATTGAGCAGTACATAGCGCTTGCCTGTGGCGCTGTCTTGTACCTTTAGGTCGTAGTCCACGCCTGCGATGGTGATCGCATCAAAGATTGGTGTGAGTATCTCTATTTGCGCTTGTCTATCTAAGGTGTCAAACAGCGCCGGATCGATATACGGCTGCAACGGCTCATTGCCTTCTTCGGCACTACCAAACGCAGCGATTGGGTCGTCATCTTTATTCATCATAGTCACCTTTTTAACCATAAGCAACGCTGTCAGTGATCAGCTTGTGATTGGAGTTTTATATCAGCTCTTCTAGGGCGTGTCCTCAATTCAATCGATAGCCATCTAAATGGGCTAAAAATGGCTAAATCTGGCCAAACGGTGTCAAATAGCTGACTAATATCTCGATATTATCTGCGCTATTTTCCTTGTTTGACGGCGATTTAGCTCATTTTTATCACCATTTTTGAAATAAAGACACGCCCTAGTCTATTATTGGCTTGGGTGTGCCTCTACTTGGGCGTTAGTAGGCTTCCCAATGACCGTTACGCAGTAGCAGTTGACGATCTGCCAGTGCCGCTAGGCTGCGATCATGAGTCACCATCAGTAGCGCCGTTTGCATGGTGTTTTGTAGCTCTGATAATAACCCAAATATACTCTGGGCGTTGTCATAGTCCAAGTTACCCGTTGGCTCATCGGCTAAGATCAGTGAGGGCTTGGTGACCAGCGCACGCGCAATCGCCACTCGCTGACGCTCACCGCCTGACAACTCACCTGGTCTGTGCGTCAAACGGTGCTCCAAACCGACACTCTTTAGTATCGCAATGGCTTGGTCTCGAGCATCAGTCGTCGATACTTTTGGGCGCATCAGCAGCGGCATAGCGACGTTTTCGACCGCGGTAAACTCTGCCAACAAGTGATGAAACTGGTAAATAAATCCCAAGTACTCATTACGCATCGCCCCGCGCTCAGTCTCATTCATGCTATTGAGCAACTTGCCATGCAGCCAAACCTCACCACTGGTTGGTGTATCAAGACCGCCCAGTAAGTGAAGCAACGTGCTTTTTCCTGAGCCACTGGTGCCAACGATGGCGATACGCTCGCCTGCATTGACGGTCAAATCCAGACCTGTCAATACCTGCGTACTGACCGCCCCTTCATCATATATTTTATTGATGTTTTTTGCCTCTAAGATGGCAGACATGGTATTTCCTTTATTTTATTGCTATCGCTATTGATTTTATATCGTGCACAGTTGGGTAAGTTTATCACTCATAACGCAGCGTTTGCGCTGGTTGTATCTTAGCGGCACGGCGTGCTGGATAAATAGTGGCCAAAAAGCTCAGTACAAACGAGGCCGTAGTAATCAATAACACATCCGTCAAACGCAGCTGCGATGGTAAATAATTGATAAAGTAGGCATCAAATAGATTTAGCCCAAAGCTTTGATTGATAAAGCCCAAGATATCACTGACCGTCAGGGCAAATATAATACCCAATACCGTCCCAGCAATGGTACCGATAAAGCCAATCACCACACCTTGTACCATAAAAACCTGCGTAATCAGACGTGGTGACGCGCCAAAAGTCTTTAAAATCGCGATGTCGGCTTTTTTGTCAGTGACGAGCATCACAAGGCTTGAGACGATATTAAACGCAGCGACCAAGATGATCAAAAACAGCAGCAAACCGACCATGGCTTTTTCCATCTGGATGGCACCAAACAAATTGCCATGCGTCTGTGTCCAGTCACTGGGATAGAGCCTTTCAGGAGCGATGGCCGCCGCTTTTTCTGCTGCCATTGGGGCTGCAAAGATGTCATCGAGCTTCATGCGCACGCCCTGAGCGCCCTCTGGCAGACGCAGCAGTTTGGCGCCATCGCCCATGGGGATAAACGCCATCAGGCTGTCAACCTCTGGACTGATGGTAAATATCCCCGTCAAGGTAAAGCGCTTAAACCGCGGAATCACGCCAGCAGGCGACGGAGAGGCTTCTGGCAAGACCAGCGTGACTTTATCACCCAGCTGCAGCCCGAGCGATTGCACCATCTCCTCACCCAACACGATATTAAACTCGCCGCTTTGTAGGGTATCAATACTGCCTTCGACCATATGCTCATTGATGATAGAGACGTCTTTTTCGTATTCAGGCTCGACACCTGTAACCATAATACCCGCGACTTGGCCGTTTGAAGTCAACATCCCCTGTAGCTGGATAAATGGCGCAACTGCTGCGACCTCAGGATCTTCTTTGATCTGAGAAGCCAGATCCTGCCAGTCACTCATAATCTCTGATGACACCACCGTGGCTTGCGGCACCATACCCAAAATACGGGTCTTGAGCTCACGATCAAAGCCATTCATCACCGAAAGCACCGTGATCAATACCGCAACGCCAAGCGTCAAACCAATCATGGATATCAGCGATATAAAGGAGATGAAGCGATTACTACGCTCTGCGCGGGTATAACGTAAGCCGATAAATAACGCTAAAGGACGAAACATATTCAAACTCTTTATCTTATCTACGTGCGACTCTATATATGTTATAAAAACAAGTGGTGGTGCCGCGCTCTATTTTCTAAGAACACTGACCATACCCACATATAAATCAAACACAAAAATAGGGTTTCAGACGAGCCAAACGCAGCCGTCAAAAGGGAGCTAGTTTGACACAATTTGTCTTATATGTGCCAGTCATTCGCACAAACTGCCCATTTTTTTTGCGAAAAAACTCACTTTTGTTATTATTTTTTATGAGGGGCTTGCTATTGCTTGCGGCAATACCTATATATTATATGCCAAAGACAATTGTCATTAACCCCTCATTCATTGCGGTTTGTTGACCTCTCGCTAAAATGTCGCAGCTTATCATCACCCAATTCTGATATGATATAGTGGTATATAAGCCCGTCACTTTAGGTCCAAACCCCACGCTGACTTAATTTTTGAGTATCTCATGACCATCAACTACCAATATAAAAACATCCAGTCCCCCACCAAAGTCGCCTTGAGCGACGAGCAATCAGCCGGCCATGCTGATCATTGGCGTATTCTGACAGACGATATGAGTAACGACGTCCCAGAGTGGCTACAGAAGATGATCGAACATGCGGCGATGCTCAAAGGCCTAAACAACAACATCAGTGCCAAAGACAGCTGTCTGCTGCTCTCAGAAGACCAGCCTTGCCACATCAATCAAGTACTGGCCATGAAAGATGGCAAGCCTGAATGCTTTATCAATGCCTACCCCTGCGTCGATAGCCCATACGGGCTGCATTGTAAAATCGAGCGGATCATTGCCAACGATCACTCGCACGACGCCGTTTTGCGCTTACGCACGGCTGATGGCAGTATCATTTATGCCTTTGACCAACTTTATACCACCAATCGCCATTTATATCAGCAAGACACCAGTTATTTTGTCAATTTTAGCGCATGGGCGCACGAAATCCAGCTAAGCGAACAAAACGAAGTGGTGATGGTGGAAGATCAAGAATCGATTCGTTATCACCGTGCTTTTAATGACATCGTCGCTGCCAATGACGGCCAAATCCCAGATGACCTACAAGAGCAAATCAGCAACTGGCAACCTGAGACCAAAGAGCAGATGGCACCTGTCGAAATCAACCTTGGTCATATGTGCGCGTATTTATTTGGCGACACCTTAGGCCAAGAGGACGAGGCATGGTGCCAAGGTCAAGTGCTCGGTAAGCAAGAAACGACTTTTAATGACAAATCCATTTTGTTGTTTGATGTAGTGATCCTGCGTGAGCAAGATGCCGACCCATTCGTCGTGCGTATCGCTGCCCTCAACACCCCTGAAACTGCCGCGATTGCTGTTCACGACTATGTGCAAGCAAACGTTTGGCTCCAAGCCGCCATCTATAAAGAAAACCAGCAAGCGTCGGCGCAGTCTAAAGCCAGCTGATAAAATTAAATTGATACAATCTAGGGCGTGTTGAACATTCGCAAATAGGCACTGCTGATCGCTAAAATTGCTCCAGACAAGGCACAA